>JARJMV020000215.1 GCA_029335935.2 bacterium | reverse complement strand
ACTTAGGGCATTTTTGGAGTGCCCTCGCGCCTTGCTTGCCCGACGCTAAGAATGGAGCGCGCCCTGCTTGTCTACCGACGCCACGAATGGCGTCGCACTGACATGTGAACGCACTGATTAGCGGCTCACGCGGAGCCGATTGGCTTTGCTGAGCCTGTTTGTGCGGATTGCGCCGCCCGATTGCACCAGCGCGTAGCGCATGCGCCAGAAGAGGAGCGTAATCATCAGTCCTATCGCCAAGCCGAGCAGCGCGGCGACGAGCCAGCGTCCCATCGCGTCGTCGTAATGCTCCAACGCCCACAGGTACGCCCATGAGCTGAGCGCCCCGCCGATTATCCCTGCCGTCCGTGCGAGCGGCACAGGCAGATTCGGCGTGGCGTGCCCCAGCCCGTAGCCCAGTAGCCCGCCCAGCAGTGCCGAGCCTCCCCATCGTGCGAGCGTTGTATCGAAGACGATGAGCCAACCGAAGAGCAGTTGTCCTGCCGCGCCGGACAGCGCGCCTGCGCCCGCGCCGATGAGTGCGCCCGTCAGCACACGCCTCATATGGAACTCGGCGCGATTCACCTGTTTGAAGAACGCCTGTGGCAAGCGCAGTCCCAGTGCGAGCATCAGCCCCAGCGCCGCCCCCCAGCCTGCCATCACGACGATTGCCCACAGCGGGCGCTCGATGGGCAGCAACGCCCAGTCCGACGCCTCGCTGGGGTCCACACTAATCGCGCGGCTCTCCTCCCCATAGCGGAGCTGCCCCTCAAACTCGCGCGTGCGCCCGTTCATCGTGATACGCAAAGTGTAAGGTGTGGGGTCGCGGTCGCCGTGATTCGCGTAATGATGCACATAGACCTTGTAGGTTCCCTGTGGCGCGTTGCCGGGACGCCAGTAGATGTTCTCCACTGGGCGGTCTGTGGTGCGTAGGCGGTCGGCATTAGCGTCCACATCCAGCTCGCCCCCCGTGGGACTGACGCGTTGCCGAAAGTAGATGTGGTTGCCCTGCGGGTCAATTACATGCAGGTCCAAGTCGTTGCGGTTGTTCCACGAGAGCGAGAACTGCGGGTCGCCGAATTGCGCGCCTGCCTGCTCTAACCGTTCTACCAAATCGTCGCGCGTCTCGAACAGCAACACTTGGCTGCCTGCCAAGAGCGCGGCGGTGTTCAGCGCGTCGAACAGGCGGTTCAGCCCCAGCGCGGTCAGCAGAGCGACGACGAGTCCAATCGTTCCGAACAGCAGGCGCACGCCCATCGGTTAGCTCCGTAGCGCGTTGAGGAGTCGCTGCCAGAGGTTCTCGTTAGAGGGGCGCGGGCGTTCGGTACGCGCGTGCCGCTCCGTGCTGAACCATCCGACAAGGTCGTCCCAATAGTTGCAGAACTGCTGCGTGCTGCCGATGCACTCGGTGCGTGCGGCGTCCAATTGCGCCTCGATACGCTCCAGCTCGGCTTGGAGCATCTCCCGGCGTTGGTACAGGTTCTGCACGATTTGCGCTTTCAGGAACGCCTGTTGCACGGGCGGCTCCTCGCGTCGACGCTCCACATGCTTCCAGTGCAGATAGGCGACTCGCGCCTCGCGCTGGCGGATTTCGGGTTCGCGCCAGCCCTTGACCGACTTATACACGATGTAGGGCGCGCTGATAATCAAGCCTGCAATCAGGAACACCCAGAACGGCACGGTCTCGCCCACAGAGCTGCCCGTGAGTTGCGACTCCGCTTGACGCTCCATGTAGAGCATATGCAATCCCAGCGCATCCACCAGCGCAATCGCGACTGTCAGCGTCATCACAACTATTGTAAACAGTGCAACTCGCCACGCGGAGCGCATGGTAGGGAACGCGCTGGCGCTTTCCAATCCGTCGCGTCGTTCGCTCGCTTGGGCAGTGGAGGCGGCTAATGAGTACGCCGTGTTGCCCACCAGTTTCTCCACGAACAGCCCAATCACGGCGGCGAGCGCGACCAGCCACAGCGACTCGCCGCGTTGCAGCACCTCCAAGCTGAGCAACCCCGTGATGACGCCCAAGTTGACGCCCAGCAGCAATCCTGCCGCCAGCGGGGCGAAGAACTCGAACAGCCACTGCCCAACAGTGGTGAACACAGTGCTTCTACTGGAGATGGGCGCGACGCCCTGCTCGCCGCACACCTCGTCGTCGGAGGCGAAATCGGCGCGCAGAGCTTTCTCCACCAGTTGCGGGCTAATCGGTTCGGGCGCGGGCGGCGTTTTGGCGCGTTTGGGCGGCTTCGGCGGTTCGGGCAGCGGGATTTTCGCCGCCGCCATCGCCTGCATAAACTCTGTCTGCGCCTGCTCAATCGCGCGTTGGGTCTCTTTGAGTTCGCGCAGCCGTTCCGCGCGCTGTGGCTCCAGCTCGTGGCGCAGCTGCTCATACTGAAGCGCTGGAACCTTCACCAAGCGCGTGTACTGCAGGTGCAGGTCGCTCGCTTCCACGCGGTAGCCCGCTTGATGGAGGTACGATTCCATCTGCAGCGTCACGCGCTCGGCGTCGGCGAGTTGCGCGTGCAGCAAGAGGGGCGTGTCGTGGAAGACGCTCGGCTCCAGTGGCAGGCGCCAGAACGGCGCAGCGTCGGTGTACGGTTCGGGCAACGGGCTTGGTTCGATGCCCTCGGCAGGCTCGCGCGCGGTTGTATAGACGCCGTTCGTGCCGGGTTCAGCGGGCGGCGTCTCCGTTGCGGGCAGCTGCGCCGCCGCGCGCTGCGGGTCGATCTCCGAATATTCGCGTTCCATAAGTTCCCCCTAATTCTCCAGTGCTTGGAGGCGTTCCTTCACACGCGCCAGCGCATCCCACATATCGGTCTCGCCGAACACCGTCAGTTTGCCTGCGTCGCGCAGGGGCGCGTAGTAGCTATTCTCGACAGACGCACGATACTGATTGATGACTGGTCCGACCACCACGGCGACTACTTGCGGGTTCTGCGCCAGCTCGGCGGCGGCTTGGTGGGTGGCTTGCGCGGTGTGGCACTCGCCGTCGGTGAACACGCACAGCACGAACTTGCGCTCAGGGTGTTGCTGGATGTAGCGCTGGAACTCCGCCAGCGCCATATCGGGGCGCGTGCCCCAGCGTCCCAAGTAGTTCTCAATCGTTTGACGCGAGACTTGGTTGAGCTCCTTCGATGCCAGCGGTCGGCTCTCGTGGACGGTCTGCACCGTCTCGGCGTATCGCCAGATTTTGACAGGGGTGCGCGTCGGCAGCACCGTACCAATCATCTTGTTGAGGAACCCCACTGCCTGCTGTTTCTGCTTCTTAGAGACCGATTGGCTCACATCGAACGCGGCTGCGACCGCGAGCGGGGTCTTCAGCGTTTGCGCATGGCTGTACGACCAGAGCCACCACCCTATAGCCGACGCCAATATCAACGCGCCCACAAGCGCCAACCCCATCAGCAAGGGATTATGCCCGTCGCCCTCCATGCCGCGACTGCGGCCCCCACGACTTCTCGACATGTGTACCTCCTACCGTATTACGAACATAATGTCAGGAGAGTTCCAGAGCAGAATTGATGAATCGCTCCCCCATCGCTTAATATTATAGCGCATGTCGCCGAGAAAAGTGTCTTGTGATCAATCGGGATTGCGAACTGCAGGCGAGGGATCTCAAGAGGGACTCAGCGCAAGCCCCCTTGGGGAACGGTTCCGCCTGTTGCTGTGGGGGAACCGTTCCCAAGCTGTTGCGGTCGCCTCAGCCGCGCTGTTCGAGGGGCGTGAAAGGCAGGTCGCGCGGACCGTTGTAGTCGCTGCGCGGGCGGATGAGGCGGTTGTTGTCGTGCTGTTCGATAATATGCGCCGACCAGCCCACGATGCGCGCCGCTGCGAAGATGGGCGTATACAGCGGGATGGGGATGTCCATCATATAGTAAACCGCCGCGGCGGGGAAGTCCACATTCGGGAAGAGGTTCTTTTCGCGTTGCATCACGCGCTCCATCGTCTCTTGAATTTGGTAGAGGTCGGTGCGTCCGGTGTGCTGGGCGATTTGGCGCACATAGTCTTTGAGGATGACCGCGCGGATGTCGCCTGTTTTATATTCGCGATGCCCGAAGCCCATGATGCGTGCTTTTTGGGCGAGTTTCTCCATCACCCACGGTTCGGCGCGTTCGGGCGTGCCGATATCGAGCATTGCCTCCATCGCGGCTTCGTTCGCGCCGCCGTGCAGCGAGCCGCGCAGCGCGCCAATCGCGCCCACCACTGCCGAGTAGATATCCGCCAGCGTGGAGGCAATCACCCGCGCCGTGAAGGTGGAAGCGTTGTAGCCGTGTTCGGTGTAGAGGATGAAGGTGAGGTTCATCACTTCAGCGCGGAGCGGCTCAGGCGCGTGCCCTGTTAGCATATACAGAAAGTTCTCGGCGTGTCCCAAGTTCGGGTTGGGATTGATGGGGTCTTGTCCGTGCAAGATTCGGTAACCGTTGGCGACCAGCGTCGCCATGCTCGCCACCAGGCTGATTGCCTTTTTGAGGATTGCCTCGTGGGAGTGGTCGTCGGCGTGGTGATCCATCATGCCCAGCGTCGCCACA
>JARJMV020000202.1 GCA_029335935.2 bacterium | reverse complement strand
GCGCGAAACGAACGGACAAATCGCCAAAATCGGCGTCTTCGGCGATGCGACAGGCGTGTTCTACATCGGCGAGATACGCACCCTCTCCGAAACAACGCCAATCCAAGGCTACATGGCGATTCAAAACACCTTCGGCTCGGTCTTCACCTCGCGCAGTCAAGAGCGGCTGAGCATCGCGGGTGGCGATGAGCTCATCTTCTTCGGCGTGACGGAGGGCGTCAGCACGCCTGTGGAGTATCGCTGGAGCTTCAGCGGCGACCCCTCGCAAATCGACGGCGTGGGCAACGTGGTGCGCCGACGCTTCCCCCGACGCGGCAACTACACCGTACATCTGACGATTGCCGACCCCTATGGCATTCGCCCACCCGCAACCGCGAAAATCGAGATACAGGTGAACTAAGCATGCAGTGGATCGATACGCTCAAGTACGACTCTAACGGGCTAATCCCCGCGATTATCCAAGACGCCGCCAACGGCGAGGTGCTGATGATTGCTTACATGAACCGCGAGTCGCTGCAGCGCACGGTGGAGACAGGGCTATGCACCTACTGGAGCCGTTCGCGCCAGAAGTTCTGGGTTAAGGGCGAGACGAGCGGGCATGTGCAGCGTGTGCAGCGAATCTTGGTAGACTGCGACGCCGACGCCGTGCTGATCCAGGTCGAGCAGGTCGGCGTCGCCTGCCACACTGGGCATCGGCGTTGCTTCTTCCGCGAGGCGCAGGGCGACGAACTGGTGGAAGTCGAGCCTGTGATTATCGAGCCGGAGCAAATCTACGGCGGTTAGCGTGCGCTGCCGCGCAAGATGCGGGCTAACTGTTTCTCGTGGGCAGGCGGGGTCAGCGCAATGATGGTGTCGCCCGGCTGCAAAATCAGGTTCGCCAACCCCAAAGTGAGCTGACCGTGGCGCACTACGGCTGCCAGCAGGGTTTTGGGCGGCAACTCCAGCTCGCCAATACTCTTGCCTGCCACAGGCGATTCGAGAGTGACCTCCGCCTCAATAACCTCGATTTCGCCGCGCATAATCGCGCCGATGGGCAACACCTCGCCATACTCCACTTCCTGCTCCAAGATATTGAAGATGAAGCGCGTGCTGCAGACGGTCTCTTGCACGCCGAGTCGGAAGAAGAGGGCTTCGTGACGCGGATCGCGCACAACGGCTAATACGCGCTTGACCTTGAAGAAGTTCTGCGCGAGCTGGCTCACGATAAGGTTGTCTTCGTCGTCGCCAGTCGCAGCGACGACCACATCGGCGCGGCGCGCGCCCGCCTCGTTCAGCACGCGCACCTCGCACGCATCGCCGTACATCACACGCTCGCCCAACTCGTCCGCCAAGTCCAGCGCGCGCTTGCGGTTCTTCTCTATCAGCAGTACCTCGTAGCCGTGCTGATGCAGCGCCTTGGTCAGGTGATAGCCGATATCGCCGCCGCCTGCGATAATCACATACATATCCCTCTTATTATACCGACTGTTCGGCAGTGGGCGCATCCAGCACGGCGAACACCTGCGACGGCGACAACTCTACGCCCCTCAACACCGTGGACGATACCGACTGCACCCCCGAAAAACTGCCCAACATGCGATAACCGCCCTCCTCATACACCAGCACCTCTATCACGCGACGCTCCATATCCACCGCCCACACCTCAGGCACGCGCAACTGGTGATAGTCCTGCAACTGCTCCGCCCACGCCGAGTAGGTGTCGGAAGGCGATAGCACCTCTATCACCAAGTCGGGCGGCTGCTCCAAGCGCGGCTCGTCCATCAACTGCCTAAAGTCGCCGAACCGCTCTCGCGAGAGGAAGAACAGGTCAGGCTGCCGCGTGCGCACCGGCTCCCGACGCACCACGAAATCGAATGGCGCACTCAAAAGCTCGCCTAAGCGTCGTTCCTGTAGAATCGGGTCTAACAGTCGCAGGAATTGGCGGATAATCTTCTGATGTTTCAGCGTCGGGCTTGCCAACGGTTTCACCTCGCCGTCGATGATTTCGTAGGATGTGAGTTCACTGGGCAGGTTCAGATAGCCTTCCCAGTCCACCACTTGTGGCGCTTGCGTGCTGCGTATCGTGATTGCCATATCCCCCCCTGCTTAGAGTGCGGCTTCGCCCCGTTCGCCTGTGCGGATGCGCACGACCTCTTCCACTTCGCTAATGAAGACTTTGCCGTCGCCAATCTCGCCTGTCTGCGCCGCCTCGATGATGACGCTCACAATCTCGTCGACGCGCTCGTCAGGCGCGACGATTTCCAGTTTTATTTTGGGCAGCAGATTAGTCGTGTAGGTACTGCCGCGATATTTCTCGGTGTGTCCCTGTTGGCGTCCGAAACCGCGCACATCGGTGATAGTCATGCCGTATACGCCGATGTCGCTCAGCGCTTCTTTGACCGCCTCGAATCGTATTGGGCGGATGATGGCCTCGATGCGTTTCATCGCGTTTACGCCTTCAGTTTACCCCACATGCCGTCGCGCGGCATATGGGGTAAACAGGCTTCACGACGAGTCTTCGGGGTTGGTATCGTCGGCGTTGCCATCCTCGTTGGTTTCTGGCGGTTTCGGGGGTGGCGCGGTGCGTAGGATATGCACGCGCACCTGTCGCCTGCCGAACTGCAGCGCCTGTGCGCGCGTAGCGAAGCAGAGGTCGATTTTGTGTCCGCGAATAGCGCGTCCAGTATCGGCGGCGATTGCCATCCCGTAGCCCTCGATGTAAAGCACCGTGCCCAGCGGGATGACGCGCGGGTCGACGGCGACCAGTCCGTAGCCAGCAGGTAGACCGCTGGCGGTGCGTCCCGAGCCAGTGCCGCCGCCGCTGCGGTGGGGCGTGTACGCGCTGGCATGCATCGTCAGCACTTTGGCGGTTCGGAACGATGAGCCTCTGCCCAACGCGCCGCGCGAGGCGATATGCCCATGCACGCCTATCTCGTAAATGCTCGGCTGTGGCGGCGTGAGCGTCTCCTCGCGCACTTTTACACGCAGAACTTCCTTGCCGTTGCGCAGGTAAACACGCCAAACGACGAGCTGCTCGCCCGGCGTTCCTGCCGTCTTCAACACACGATGGCGCGGGGGTAAGCGCCGATTCACTTCAAACAACACGGGCGGCGGGGTCTGCTCCCGCGTCTCAATCGTTTTGACAGTAACTTTTCGATCGTTGCGAGGCTTCTCGGCGCAGCCGAGCACACATATCATCGCCCAGCTGAGGCTCACCAGCAGCCATCGCCACGATCCACCCCTGATAGCGTTCCTTCGCTGTTGCATAGATAACCTCCCTTTGCGAAACCGCTACGGGCTCCGCGAAGTGTCGCCCAGGTTTGGACAAGCGTAGTATACCCTAATGTGCAAAGATTCAGGGAAAGCCGCTGTCAACCCTCGAAGCGACAGCAAGAATGCCAACGTGCGTTTTCAAGGTATAATAAAGTCCGATGCACGCAAATGGAGCCGTCCACAGCTTAGGGAGTTTGTAAGGCGTGTGTTCAAAACCACCAAGGAGCGCATTCAGTACCTTAACTCCAAACTGCGCGTGCTGGAAACCCACTTTTTCGTAGTAGGCGACAAGGAAGAGATTCACTACTCAGAGGAATGGGAAGAGGATTTTGAACAAGCCGTTTTTACGCTAACAGAAGCAGACGCTGTCGAGGAGACCCAGATGCAGGTAGACAGTCGCTATATGCTCGGAGAGGATTACGATGCCTTATGATGCTCAACTCCCGCGGCAACCCTCTCTGTTGGGGGTAGCAGAGCTGCTACCCACTGAACATCTGCGTCGCAGCGACCTGCGCTCAGCAAGCAACTTGCTTTCTCTCCTGGAAGACTGCCATAACTATCTGTATGCTAACGAGGGGTTGCTCAAGGAAAAAATTTTTAGAGAAGTTGTCAAGCTGCTCGCCATTAAGCTTTACGAAGAGCGGTATGACAACTGTCCAGTTCTACGATTCTGCATCACTGCCGATGAATACAGGGCTGTGCTTGCAGGTCGCTCTGAAGAATTTATAGAGCGCATTAAACAACTCTACGCCCAGATGCAGGGGACGCTTTTACGGTTTTTCCCAGACTCTGAGATTCACCTCTCTCCTCTAAGCATGGCCTACGTAGTGTCTACCCTTCAGTGGGTCAGTCTTGAACAGACTGCTGCAGATGTCAAGGGCGAGGCATTTCAAGTATTTTTCACACGATACCAGCGCGGCGACAGGGGCGAATTCTTTACTCCGCATCCGATTGTGGAACTTGCGGTTCAGATGATTGCTCCGCAGCCTGAAGAAGTAATCATCGATCCCGCTTGCGGCAGCGGCTCATTTTATTCGCACGCATTTTCCCGAAATCTCTATCTCGTGCTACATAGATGAAAGATTATATGGCATAGAATTCAATCCCGATATTGCGACAACTGCGCAGTTGCGTCTCGCACTGGAAGGTGCTCAGGAACCCCGTATCCAGTGCGCTAATGCACTTGAAGTAGGTCTGGAACTTGAGGAACGCTTCGATGTCGTGCTGGCGAACCCGCCTTTCGGTAGTCGCGGCAAAGTGAACACCCCCCACCTACTCCAGCGGTACGAACTCGGTCATCGTTGGCAACACGCAAAGCAGGGCTGGCATCCCACACATTTGCTGTCTCCAGGTCAGCCGCCTGAGATTTTATTTATTGAGTTATGTCTCAGGCTCCTACGCCCTTACGGACGCATGGCGATTGTGCTGCCCGACGGCATTCTACAGAACGCCACAACCGAGCATGTGCGCGATTGGATTCGGGGTAGAGCAGAACTTGAGGCTGTCGTATCACTCCCTCAGCACACTTTCGTACCCTACGGCACGGGAATCAAGACCTCGCTGTTGCTACTTAGAAAACACCCTGCCCAACCCCACCAGGTTTTCATGGCAGTTCCTCAAAAAATCGGCTACGATGTCAAAGGGCAGCCTTTGTACCTGCGAGACTGCGATGGCAAAGTCATGCACGACCCAAGGGGCAAACCAATAGTAGACTCGGAGCTCCCCTCGATTGCACGCCTCTTCCATCAGGCTGAAACCGCTGTGCCGAACCTGTTAGCTTTCTGAACGCCCATCGAGTCGCTGAATCATCGTTGGGACGCCGAACACTACTTGCCCGATGACGCGCTGATTCTGGATAGGCTCAACAATTATCCATCGCGTCCGTTGCATGAGGTCGCAGAAATTGTCACAGCAACCGACTGCTTCCGCGCCAATCCCAATCAAAAGATACACTACATTGCTATTTCTGATATTATTCCGCAGCTAAGCATCGTTGCCTCGCGTCAGGTTTTGCTGGCGAGTGAAGCACCTTCCCGCGCGAAGTACCGCTTGCAAGAGGGTGACATCATTACCGCTGTGTCGGGGGCAAGCACAGGCACGCCTCAACACGCCTCAGTGATAGTCAGCGCCTCAGAAGCAGGGGCAATTTGCAGCAGTGGGTTCGCTGTACTGAGGAATTTTCAGGGCGTTGATCCCTACTACTTACTTGCGTTCCTTCGTTCAGAAGTGTTTCTCAGGCAAGTGCGCCGACAGCTGCGAGGGCACGCTATCCCCGCCCTCTCAACCGATGACTTGGCTCAGGTGCTTGTGCCGATCCCTCCAGAGCCGCTCCAGCGCAGAATTGCGCACTTCGTTCAAGAAGGCATTAACGCTTCCAGGAAAGGCTTGGATAATCTCCAGCAAGCCGAGTCGATGATTCGACAGGTTCTTCAGGGAAATGAAGGCGAGCTGCTCGGAAGTGAGGCCTTCTCCATCCCTCCGAGCCGCGAGTAGCTATACCGTCACCTTCGCATAGTCCAGCGCGTGGCGGATGGGGCTTTCGAAGTGGGGCGGTATCTTGGCAATCATCCCGAAGATGACTTTGCGGATGCGCTCCGCGTTCTGATGGAACACATGCATCACCTCTTCCGCCGTGACGGGCTTGACCTCGCCCTCGGCCACCAAGCCGCTGTCGTAGTCGGTAATCAGCGAGATGTTCACCACAGGAATCGCCAACTCCAACGCGAGGTATGCCTCGGGATACTGCGTCATGTTGATCACTTCCCAGCCCATCGAGGTGAACCAACGGCTCTCGGCTTTGGTGGAGAAGCGCGGTCCGTTAATCACCACAATCGTGCCGCGCTCGTGGACGGGGATGCCATGGGCGCGTATCTCCTCGATGGCGATTTGGCGCAGCACGGGGCAGTACGGGTCGGCGGGCGAGACATGGTGGACGGTCGGTCCCTCGTAGAAGGTGTCGGCGCGCCCGTGCGTGCGGTCGACATATTGATCTGCCACGACGAAATCGCCGGGCTTCACATGGCGTTGGAGGCTTCCTGCAGCGCAGGGGCTAATCACTGCCTGCACGCCGAGCTCCTTCATCGCCCACAAGTTCGCCCGATAGTTAATCTTGTGGGGCGGGATTGTGTGCTTGCGCCCGTGTCGGGGGAGGAACGCCACGCGCCGACCGTTCACTTCACCGATAGAGACTGTGTCGCTTGGGGGACCGTACGGGGTGTCGATTTTGATTTCCTCCACCTTCTCCAGAAACGAGTAGAAGCCTGAGCCGCCGAAAACGCCGATTTCAGCCATAGCCGAAGGTTTCATCTAATTGCCTCCTGTTTTGTTCGGTGTATTCCATCGCGTGGGCGGCGGCGTTCTGCTCTGCCTGCTTCTTGCTGGAGCCGACGCCCTGCCCAGCGACGATATCGCGTAGTTTCACATGCACCACGAAGGTCTTGTTGTGGGGGTTGCCCCGTTCCTCCACCACTTCATAGGTGGGGGTGATGCGCCACCACGCCTGCGTGCGCTCTTGGAGTTGCGATTTGAAATCTTGGACAGGCATAGCGCCTGCCTCCAGTGCGTCCAGTTCGGGTTTGAGGTACATCAGGGCGTAGTCGCGTGCGGCTTTGTAGCCCGAATCGAGGTAGATGGCGCCCAAGACGGCTTCGAAGGCGTCGGCGAGGATAGAGGGGCGCTCGCGTCCGCCGGAAGCTTCTTCGGAGGGGCTGAGCCGCAGGTGATGGGCGATGCCGGCGCGTTTGGCGGCTTCACACAGCACGCTCGCCCGCACGATGCTCGCCCGCGCCTTAGAGAGCTGCCCCTGATCCCAGTCGGGATAACGCTGGTACAGATGTTCAGCGACGACCAAGCCCAACACGGCATCACCCAGCAGTTCCAACCGTTCGTTGCTGGCTAACAGTTCGCCTTCGGTATGCGAGCGATGCGTGAGCGCTTGCGTCGCTAATTGCCTGTTCCGTATCGGCAGGTGAGCTTCTGCCTTGCGCAGCCGCCAGAGACGCACGGAATGATTATACCTTGTGGATTGCCGCCAGTTCCACAACTTTTCGCGCCGCCTCCTGCATCGTCTCGGCAGGAATCAGCGGCGTGCCCTGCAGCATGGCGCGTCCCTCCTCGGCGTGTGTTCCTGCCAAGCGCACCACCACAGGGATGTTTACCTTCAGCGTTTCGAACGCTTCCAGCATGCCGCGCGCCACCTCGTCGCCTCGCGTGATTCCGCCGAAGATGTTGAACAAAAGCCCCTTCACATTCGGGTCCATCAGCACAAGTTCGACGGCTTGGCGCACGCGGTCGGCTTTCGCGCCGCCGCCGATGTCCAGAAAGTTCGCTGGGCGTCCGCCTGCCTGCGCGACCTCATCGACGGTACACATTACCAAGCCCGCGCCGTTGCCAATGATGCCGATATCGCCGCCCAAGCGCACATAGGCAATCCCGCGTCGGCTCGCCTCCGCCTCGATGGGGTCCTCGATGCTCTCTTCGTGCAGCGATTCGAGCCGTTTTTGGCGATAGAGCGCGTTTTCGTCGATAGTGATTTTAGCGTCGGCGGCGATGATGCGCCCATCGGCGAGCACTGCGCAGGGGTTAATCTCCGCGAGGTTCGCGTCGACGGCGATATAGGCGCGGTACAGCCCGTGCAGCAGCGCGCTGAGCGGACGCACTTGCTCGTGGGGCAAGCCCGCCGCATACAATACCTCGCGCGCTGCATAGTCCGTCAGCCCCAGCAGGGGGTCAATCGGATAGGTCGCGATGGCGTCGGGATGCTGCGCGGCGACCTCCTCGATATCCATCCCGCCGTACTTGCTCACCATCAGCACATTGCGCTGCGGCGTGCGGTCTACAGTGATTCCGATGTAATACTCGTGCTGGATTTGCACCGCCTCTTCCACCAGCACCTTCTCGGCGACGAGCCCGTCGGGGTTCTGGGGCGAGATGAGCCGCTTGCCGATGATTTCGCTGGCGACCTGCGCGGCTTCGTCGGGGTTCTGGGCGAGTTGGATACCGCCCGCCTTGCCGCGCCCGCCCATCAGCACCTGCGCTTTAATCACAACGGGCTTGCCCAATCGTTCGGCAATCGCTTTCGCGCCTGCAGGCGTGCTGGCGACCTCTCCTTGCGGCGTCGGAACGCCAAAATCGCTCAAAATCTGTTTCGCCTGATACTCGTGCAGTTTCATACGCACGCTCCTATGACGATGGAAGTATACCTCCTCAGGTACAATTCCCGCATGGTTCACGGCACAACCCTCGCCGCGGTGCAGATGCGCTATCGGTTGGAGGACTATCGGAGCGCGGAGGCGTTCCGCGAGCGCATACTGGGGCTGACGCAAGCGATTCGTCGGCGAGTCCCGAAGGGCCATCTGCTGATTGTGTTCCCTGAGGATGTGGGGTTGGGTCTCATCTTCACGCAAGACTACGAGCGTGTGCAGAGCAGCAAAACGATGGTCGAGGCGGGCTTGCGCCTGATGGAACGGTATCAGATTAGCCCCATGAGCAGCGAGGGCGGGTTCGCAGGCGCGACGCGCACTCTGCTGCGCACGCTCAGCTCCTTCGTGGAGCGCGTCTATCACGAAGCGTTCAGCGAGGCGGCCCGCAGCGCCAATGCATGGCTGGTCGCAGGCAGCGCGCCGATTGCTCAAGGCGAGTGCGTCTACAATGTCAGCTATACCTACAACCCACGCGGTAAGCGCGCCCTCGTGCAGCGTAAGATTAACCTCGTGCCGCTGGAGCAGGAGACAGGGTTGAACCTCTGCCCCGCACCGCGAGAACTGCCCACCGTGAATACGCCCGCAGGCAAGCTGGGCGTACTCATCTGCTTGGACGGCTTCTATCACGAGCTGATTGAGCAGCATGCGAAGCGCGCCGTGCGCGTGCTGGCGATGCCCTCCTACAATCCGCTGCCTTGGACGAAGGAAGAAGCACAAGGCTGGGAGAGCGGTTTACTGGCAGGCGTGCAGAGACATCCGAACCTCATCGGCGTAAACCCGATGGGCGTGGGTGGCTTCTTCGATGTGAACGCGGAGGGTCAATCGTCCATCGTGGCGGCGCGCACGCAGACCCCCGACCACAGCGGCTACCTCGCACGCGCCCAATCCAAAGACCAAGAGGAAATCCTCTACTATCCCGCCCCTTGACGCCACAGTGCGCCTTGGGGTATACTTTGAACGCCATACCGCAGACAGCAGGCGTCCTGAATAGGACATAATCCGCGTAGCGGCTCGCCTGCCGAGGAAGGCGCACAGAGTAAGGCAACATAGGCAGCCGTACCAGTGCAAGTCTCGCACTGGCTGTCTATAATCGTGCGTGCGAGCCAGCTGCGGCGTGGCTCGCGTTTTTGTTTTAAAAGCGCGAACATTTATAGGAGGTGGAAACCGAATGCCTACCGCGAAGAAAGTGGAACAAGTCAGCCAGATTCGCGACTGGATCCACGAATCTAAGGCGCAGATTCTGGTGGACTATCGCGGGCTGAGCGTGCGCGAGATTACCGAGTTGCGTCGGCAGATGCGTCAATCGGGCGCGGAGTTGCGCGTCGTCAAAAACACGCTCTATCGCATCGCGCGCGACGGCGACATGCCCGACGGCTTGGAGCCGCACCTGCACGGCATGACGGCGATAGCGTTCGTCACAGGCGACGAAGCCGCCGCCGCAAAAGCGATTAGCGACTACATCAAGCAGGCGCGTAAAACCGAAGTGAAAGCGCTGCTGCTGGGCGAGCGCGTCTACCCCGCCGAGATGGTGGACACCCTCGCCAAACTACCCCCGCGCGAGGTGATGGTCGCGCAGTTTCTGGGCGCGCTGCAGTCGCCCATCACAGGCTTGGTGGGCACGCTCTCCGAACTCATCGGACAATTCGTGCGCACTCTCCAAGCCGTCGCCGATAAAAAGGCGGAAACCCAATAAACTAAGGAGGACACACCTATGGCGAAACTGACCGCAGAGGAACTGATTCAGGCGATTGACGAGATGACCGTTCTGGAGCTGAACGAACTGGTCAAAGCGTTGCAGGACAAGTACGGCGTGTCGGCAGCCGCGCCTGTCGCCGTCGGGATGGTGCCCGGCATGATGCCCGGCGCCCCTGCAGGGGAAGCCGCGCCCGCCGCAGAAGAGAAGACCTCATTCGATGTGGTGCTGGCGGCGGCAGGCGACAACAAACTACAGGTCATCAAGGTCGTCCGCGAAATCACGCAACTGGGTCTGAAAGAGGCGAAGGATCTCGTGGAGGGCGCGCCTCAGAAGGTCAAGGAAGGCGTGAGCAAAGAGGAAGCGGAGGAAATCAAAAAGAAACTCGAAGAGGCAGGCGCGAAGGTCGAGGTCAAGTAGTCGGCCACCTCGCTCAACTTCGCGCTTCTCCCAACGAGGGCGTAGAGTTCGCGTCCACACGGCGCGTTTTGAACCCCTCACACGGTTCCTCCTGTGCATAGGGGGAACCGTGAAATGCTTTAAGGGGTTTCGCCAGCAGAGAAATCGCATAGGAGAGGGGCAAACCAAAGAAAGTCCCAGTTTTACTGTGAAATCTACACTGATTCATGCCTTCTAACGCCAATCGTCGCCTTCAAGAACGCACGCGCGTAAAAGTTTTCCACACGCGATCGAATTTCGAATCCCCATGCATTTAAGGAATCCATGGTATTAATAGGTCAATGTGGAAT
>JARJMV020000187.1 GCA_029335935.2 bacterium | reverse complement strand
GGGGCAAGACCTAAGCATTCAGTGGACGCCTGCCAACGCGCTCACCTTCGATGGGCAGTGGAGCCAGAACCGCTCGCTCGGCGACTTCCAAACCAACAGCTCGCAAGAGTCGCTTTCCGTGAGCGCGAGCTACATGCCTGTTGACTGGCTCTCGCTGATTTTGAGCTGGTCGCGGCAGGATGTGCAGTTCCTCACGGCGTCGGGCCGCTCCAGCAACGAGTTTTTGACCTTCGGCGCGGACATCGGTCCCCTGCGCCGTTGGACGATTTCGCTGAACGCATATGCGATGCAGACGCGCAGCGTGTTTGGCGAGGGGTTTCAAGGCGGTCAGGGCGACTTCGCGCAGCAGCCGACGGGCTTCTCCGCGCGTATCAGTTATGATGTGGGGCGCAACCAGAACCTATTCGCCGAGTTCCAGCGCACCGACATTCGAGGCTACCTGCCCTCACGCGACACGATGTTCAACATCGGCTACGAGTATCGCATCACGCGCAACTGGGCGCTCGTGCTGAGTTATCGTTTCCGCGAGCAGTTGAACTTAGACCCTCAGTACAGCCAGTTCAGCTATCGGGCGCGTTCGCTCGATGCGAGTATGAACTGGGTCTTTTAGCCTGCGCTTGTGTTGAATCGGCTCATCACCTGCTCGATGGGGTCGGTCAGCCACGCTTCACAGGCGTCGGCGGCGCGTTGCACGGCGTGTAGAAGCCGTTCGCGCTCGTTGGGTGATGGCTCGGATAGCACATAGTCGGCGAGGTCTTCGCCTTCGGGGGGTTGCCCGATACCGATACGCACGCGCGGAAACGCCTCTGTGCCCACTTCGCCGATAATCGACTTCATGCCGTTGTGCCCGCCTGCCGAGCCTTTCGCACGCACGCGCACCGCGCCCGGCTCCAGCCAGATGTCGTCGAAGATGATGAGCATCTGCTCTGGCTTGAGATGATAGGCGTGTAGCAGCGCGCGCGCCGCCTCACCGCTGAGATTCATGTAGGTCTGCGGTTTCGCTAATACCACCGTCGCGCCGCTAATCTGCCCGACGCCCAACTTGCTGTGGTACTTGCGCGTTTTGAGGGCGATGCCGTGCCGCTTCGCCAGCAGGTCAATCGTCCAGAATCCGACATTGTGGCGCGTGTGGGCGTACTCCGCGCCGGGATTACCCAGCCCCACAATCAGGCGCGTCGGGTGAACAGCAGATTTGCCCATCAGTCGCTCCAAGAGGCGCACCATGTCTACAGCGTCCTCGAATCGTTATGAGGTCGCCCCCTTGCGGCTGTACCACTCTTGCACAAACTGCCGATACTCCGCCTGCTCTTGCAAAATCGGCTGCCACCATTCGGGGTGTTGCGCGTACCACTGCACGGTCTCGCGCAGGGCGGTTTCGAAATCGGCTTCGGGTCGCCAACCCAGCGCGCGGAGCTTGGAGTCGTCCAGCGCGTAGCGTCGGTCGTGCGCGGGGCGGTCTTGCACGAACTGGATGAGGTGTTCAGGCTTGCCGAGCGTGTTCAAGATAAGGCGCGAAACTTCTATATTGGCGCGTTCGTTGCCCCCTGCAATATTGTAGGCATGCCCGATTTGACCCCTGTGTAGCACGGCGTCGATGGCGCGCGCGTGGTCTAACACATAGAGCCAATCGCGCCGTTGCTGTCCGTCGCCGTAGAGGGGCAACGGCTGGTCGTGCAGGGCGCGCACGGTGAAGAACGGGATGAGCTTTTCGGGGTACTGGCGCGGTCCGAAGGTGTTGCTGGGGCGCACGATGAGGATGGGCAAGCCGTAGGTGCGATGATACGCCTGCGCGAGCAAATCTGCCCCTGCTTTGCTGGCGGCGTAGGGGCTGCTGGGCTGCAGCGGCGCGCTCTCGGTGAACGCGCCCTGCTCCGCTGCGCCGTAAACCTCGTCCGTGCTGACATGCACGAAACGCTCCACCCCCACCTCGCGCGCCATCTCCAACATCACGAAGGTTCCGTACACATCGGTCGTGATGAAGGCGTCGGGGTTCAAAATCGAGCGATCCACATGGGTCTCAGCGGCGAAATGAACCACGAACTGTGCGCCCCGCATTGCCCCCTGCACCGCCCCCCTCTCGCGCACATCGCCGTGAATGAAGGTGAGACGCGGGTCGCCCTCAACGGCGGCGAGATTCTCACGCCTGCCCGCATAGGTCAGCGCGTCCAGCACACGCACCCGATAGTCGGGATAGCGCTGCAACACATACTCGGTGAAATGGCTGCCGATGAACCCTGCGCCGCCAGTGATTAGTACGGTTTTGCCCATAATCATAGGATACCCTGCCCCCATCCGACACCGTTTGGCACGAAAGTTGCTGTATATGCTCTCGGATGGAGAGCAAAGCCTGCCCTCATAAGGAGGTTGCGACCATACGCTTATGAGGCTATGCGTCAAGGGCTGGAGCGTTGGCTTCAGCCCTTTTCGCTTCGAGATACACTGAACGCACGAACTGCTATCCGCGCGTTTCGCGAGTTGCAGGCACAGGGCGCGATACGAGCCTTTGCTCTCGGAGGCGCATCCGCGTTGGCGTTCTACACAGAGCCTGTATTAACCTACGATTTGGGCTTTTTCCTAATCCTTAACGCCTCGCGCGACCAAGTCCTCTCGTTGCAGCCAATCGCCGAATACTTCACGAAGCACGCCTACCCTGTAGCGCTGTTGCGACGCGCCGAACCCGATGAGCCACATCAGGTATAATTAAGCGTCCATGCAGGTACGCATCAACGGCAAAGAGCGCGAGCTGCCCGACGGCGCTACGCTCATGCAATTGCTTGAGGAACGCGGTATCGACCCGCGCACTGTGGTCGTGGAATATAACTATACCATCGTGCCCCGCGACCGTTATGGCGAGATTACTTTGCGCGATGGCGACAACCTCGAAATCGTGCAGATGACGGCAGGAGGCTAACTGTGCGTGTGATTGTTGTCGGCGCGGGCGTCATCGGCAGCGCTGTCGCGCTGGAGTTGCTTCAGCGCAGTGTGGAAGTCATCCTCATCGACAGCGACGCTGAAGGCGGGCATACCTCCGCAGCGTCGGCAGGTATGGTCAATCCGTTCAGCCTCACCCCTGCGGACACCCCTGCCCTGCCCTTCTAC
>JARJMV020000172.1 GCA_029335935.2 bacterium | reverse complement strand
GTGCTGCGCGCAGGGCTCCCTGTCGATGTACCTGCGGCGACAGTGAACCGCATGTGCGCCTCTGGATTAGAGGCTATCGCCATCATCGCCCAGCGCATCCAGACAGGGCAAATCGATGTGGGCATAGCAGGCGGCACGGAGAGCATGTCAATGATCCCGATGGAGGGGCATGTGTTCCGCCCAAACCCCTACCTCACGCAACACTACCCCGACGCCTACTTGGGCATGGGAATGACCACCGAGAACCTCGTGGTGCAGTATGGCATCACGCGCGAGGAAGCCGATGAATTTTCTCTGCAGAGCCACCAGAAGGCACTGCAAGCGCAAGCGAGCGGCGCGTTCGACGGCGAAATTATCCCTGTCGAGGTTCACGAAAAGGTTGTCAAGGGTGGGACTGTCCACGAGAATCGATTCGTGTTTGACCGCGACGAGGGTCCCCGCGCCGACACGAGCTTGGATGCGTTAGCCAAGCTCAAGCCCGTGTTCAAGGCGAATGGCACCGTGACGGCTGGCAACGCCTCGCAGCGCAGCGACGGCGCGGCGGCAGTCGTGCTGATGAGCGAGCGGATGGTGAACCAGCTGGGCGTACAACCGCTTGCACGCTTCGTCGGCTATGCGCTGGCAGGCGTCCCGCCAGAGACGATGGGCATCGGACCCGCTTTCGCCATCCCCAAACTGCTGCGCAAGCACGACAAACAGATTGAAGACATCGATCTGTTTGAGATTAACGAGGCGTTCGCAGCGCAGGTGCTGGCAGTGCTGCGCGAGCTGCCCATCCCGCGCGAGCGGCTCAATGTAAATGGCGGCGCGGTGGCGCTGGGGCATCCGCTGGGCGCAACAGGCTCACGCATGACCGCGACCTTGCTGAACGCGCTGCGCAAGCGCAGCGGCAAGTGGGGCGTCGTGAGCATGTGCGTGGGCGGCGGCATGGGCGCAGCAGGACTGTTTGAGAGGGTCTGAAGTCCTTCTATTAAAAGTCTCCCTCGAGATGCCTCGCCTGCGGCTCGGCGTCACAGGCTTAGCGCACCGAGCGCACCCTGTACTGTCAAGCGAAGCCCAACCTCCACAACCGCTTTGTGGGAGAGGAGGGTGGGGGTGGGTGATTTGCGCACTTTTAAAGACAGCCATTGAAGGCGTTTTAACAAACGTCAGCGTGCTTAGTAGCCGTAAGCATCGGGCGTTAGCGTCTCGCTTACTCCAGCCCCATCGGCTCGCGCACGAATCGACCGTCGATATGCAACCCACACCCCAACTGCTGCGCCAGAGCATCCGCGCCCGCCGCCAACTCGTGCCCTGCCGCCACCGCCGCCACACAAAACCCATACTCTATCAACCAACGCGCCCGACGCACCGCGCGCTCCACATCGCTCGCATCCACCACCCACGACACCTCCATCACATACACACACTCCCGCCCCGTGCGCTTGTCCGTGCCTATCAGCAACAGGTCGGCGTTGCTCAACTCGTCCCGCGCCTCGTCGGAGAAAGTCACCCCTTCAGGCAGACGCTCCTCTAAGTCCGCTAAACTGACGACCTGTATCTTTCGGAGGTACTTGCTGAACCACGAGCGAGCTTGTTCGCGGTACTTGTGTTCTAAGGAAAGTCCCTTGAGTTGTGCGATGTCGTCAGTGTTGTGCTTGATTTGTGCGCCCTGACGCTCAAAGCCCTCGCGCATTTCACGATCCACGCGCTCAAAGCCTTCGCGCATTTCACGATCCACGCGCTCGAAGCCCGCGCGCATTTCGCTCCGTACATTCTCAAACTCGCGATCCACGCGCGCAAAGCCCTCGTCGACCTTTCGCTCTAAGCGGTTGAACCGTCGGTTTGTCTCTTCCCGAAACGCCTCGAAGTCTTCGGGCAGCCGTTGTAATGCGCGCGGCGCGAGAATGGCGAACAGCCTGTGTCGCCACTCGGCGTTCTGCTCCAGAAAATCCACAAGTTGCTCAACGGTCTCGATGATTGGCATGTGTGTACCTATTGTACCATACCTTTCTGCTACAGCGAATTGCACCCTCTGTGCTTCGTTAGATGTGCAGCAGCTGCTTCGCGGGTCGTGGCGCGGCGGCGAGAACAACTGCCTGAGCCGACGGCTCGGAGTGAACTTGGAGTACGCTCCCTGCGGGGGCGTACTCGTTCCGCACGAAGCCCCACGCCAGAATCGCGCCCTCTAACGCAGGCGAGTGGACCGCGCCTGTGAGCCAGCCCGCGTCGGGTCGGTCGGGCGCGTGGAGCGCTGCGCCGCGCTGGGGCAACCGCTCGCCCTCAATGCGCATCGGAACCCAAGTGCGGTTGGTGTGCCCCCGCGCGTGAATGCGCATCAGCACCTCCTGCCCGACATAGCAACCTTTGGTGTAGCTGATGTGGGTGCGGACGAACGGTTCGCCCAGCTCGGCGGCGAGGGTGCGCTCGGTCGTATCCACGCCGACTTGGGGAACGCCCGCCTCGTAGCGCAATACTTCCGCCAGCGCGTCGTCGATGCGCAGGCACTCTGTGGCGATGAGGGCGGTCTGAAACTCCTCCATCACCTCGTAGGGCACGCACACATCCACGCCGCCGAAGCCCGTGCGATCGTTGCGTATCAAGCGCAGCTCGGCGGCTTGCCAAATCTGCGTGTGGTGCGCAAGCGGCGCCTCGGGCGGCGGCGTCAGCCCCAACTCTTCCAACACTTCGTCCACCGCGCCGCCCTGAAGGCTCAGCAAGCCCAGCCCTTCCTGCAGGGGCATCAGCGTCACATCGTCCAGAATAATCGCTTCGCTGAGCCGTGCTGAAATGTCGCCCCAAGTCTCGGCAGGCAGCACAAGCAGATACCCCCCCTCCGCCTCCAGCACATAGCCGTCGGAGAGCAGCTGCCCTGTGGGCGTGCAGAACGCGGTGTAGACGCCCGTGCCCTCAACCAGCGGGCGTAGGTCGTTCGTGGTCTGACCCTGCAGGAAGCGTCGGCGGTCTGCACCGATGGTGCGTATCAGCCCCCAATCGGTCAAGTCCAGCCAGCCCGCATGCTCGGCGACTTGTGTGTAGGTGGCGGTCATCTGTTCTCACCCTCCGTGTGGCGCTTGCGTCGCCAGCCGGGCTCGCCCCACTTCACATCCGCCACGCCTGCGCGATGGTTCGCCACCCGCGCCATCACGAACAGTAGGTCGCTCAGGCGGTTCAGATACTTGATAATCGCGGCGTTCACCGTGCTGATACGGCTCAGATGCACCACTTGTCGCTCAGCGCGTCGGCATACGGTACGCGCAAGGTGCAGGTAGGCGGCGGCAGGCGTTCCGCCTGGCAAAATGAACTGTCGGAGCGGCTCCAGCTCTTCTTCAAAGCGGTCAATCGCCTCCTCGATGGTGGTGATGTGGCGTTCTTCGATGCTTTGGAACTGCGCGGCGCGTTCGGGTGGCGAGGCGAGCTCCGCGCCGATGTCGAACAGCTCGTTCTGAAACTGCTCCAGCAGGGCGTCGAGGTCGGGCAGGCTCTCCAAGTAGCCGCGCGCCACGCCCAGCACCGCGTTCAGTTCATCCACCGTGCCGTAGGCGTCCACGCGCGGGTCGTCTTTGGGCACGCGCGCCCCGCCAATTAGCCCCGTCTCGCCGGTGTCCCCTGTTCGTGTATAGATGCGCATGGCAAGAGTGTACCTCTGACCGCCTCTCAGCGCAGTTTCACCGCCATCAGCACCCCATCACGCAGGGGTAGTAAGCTGAAGGTGCAGTCTGGGTCCTCTGCGATTATGCGGGTGAGTGCGCGCACGCCCTGCGTGGCAGCGGAGGTGTCCGAGTCGTCCCAGATGCGTCCGCTCCAGAGCATGTTGTCGTACAGCGCAACGCCCCCCACGCGCAGATGCTGTTTCACCACCTGCCACGAGGCGGGATAGCCGTCCTTGTCGATATCGCAGAAGATGAGGTCGTACTCGCCGCCGACCTGCTGAAGCGTCTGCACCGCCTCGCCGACATGGAAGCGCACCATCGGCAGTACTTCCAGCTCACGCAGGAACTCTTGCGCTTGCTTGGAGAGCGTTTCGTCCCACACCACATGATGCACCTCGCCGCCGCCGTTCTCGCGCACGGCTAACGCGAACCACGCGGTGGAGTAGCCGAAGCCACTGCCGAGCTCGAACACGCGCCTCGCTCCCATAAGCCGCGTTATCAGGTAGAAGAACTGCCCCACTACGGGTCCCACAATCGGGAAGTTGGTCGCTTGGGCGTGCGCCTCCATCGCCTGTAAAGTCGCAGGTCGCGGCGGCGTCAGCGATTCGAGGTAGTTCGGGAGATGGGGGTGATAGAGTTGCATCTTAAAACCCCAGCGGCAGTCCGCCGCCCAGACTGCGGATGAGTTCCGTGCCCCGTGCGCCGATGGAGAAATATTTGCGGATGCCGTACTGCTCACATACGCGCGTGAGCTCCTCATCGGCGCGGGCGAACCGCGCGTCCAGGTCGCTCTGCACCGAGCCTAACATGCCCGTGAGGGCGCCGATATCGTTCTCTATTAGGCTCTTCTCAATCTGCGTGATGCTGGTGACATACTCGCTAAGACCCACATAGTAGGTGTCTGCTAAGGTGCGGCACTCAGGGGGCGGAGGGACGCTCTGAAAGTATTGCAAGAGTTCCGCCCATTCGCGTTGGCGTTGCTGGTAGCCTTGGCGGAGTTTCTCGCGTTCGCGTTCGTAGTCGGCTTCGGCTTTGTCGAAGTCGCCCTGCGCTATTCCCCCCATCGCGGCGGCGCGTGCGACGGTCGCCTGTACCAACATACTCATCACAGGCGCGACATTGCGCTCCAAGCGTTGGCGTCTCTCTTCTGTGCGGCGCAGGTGCTCCAGCCAATCCACGACATGTTTGGGGGGTGGTTTGGGCGCGTCGGCTTCCGCGACGCTGGGGGCTTCTATTTTCGGCGGTTGCGCCTCCAGCACGCTGGGGGCTTCGATTTTGGGCGGTTGCGCCTCGAGCAGGCTGGGTGCGTCAGGCTTCTTCACCTGCGCCTGTGTAAATAGCCCCGACCGCGCTCCCACCATAAACGCCAGCGCCATCAGCAGCAGTAGTCCGACGCCCAAGCCGAGCCACTTCGCCGCCGAGCGGTTCTGCCCCCCAGAAGACGCCGAGTGAGCCGAGGCTGGGTTCAACGCGCGTCCACATTTCCCGCAGAAGTTCGACTGCTCAGGCAACACCGCGCCGCAGTAGGTGCATTTCATCGCCAGTTCCCTCCGTACGCCGATACGCTATCAGTATACCTCGCGTTCCCAAGCAGGTACACAAGGTAGAATTGCGATAATTATATTATAAGGAGCTACCCGTGTGGGCCCTGCGCGTGATAGGACTGGCGTCGCTGGGCGGCGTGTTATGGCATCGGCACGGCGCAGTCGCTGAGTGGGCGGTCTGGGGCGCGCTCGCGTGTGCGGCGTTGGGGGCGAGCTGGCTTGAACGGCGGCGTGCGGGTTGGTTCACTTGCCTGGTGAGCTTGACCGCGGACTATTCGCTGGCGACCGCGCTGTTTTGGGCGATGGGCGGCGCGGACTGGCGCTACTGGGTGTTTGTAATCCCTCTGCTCCACGCGCTTTGGCGGTGGGGTGCGCGTGGCGCGTGGCTCAGTGCGCCCTTTCTGGTAAGCGCCATCGGTGCCGGCTGGTTCTGGCAGACAGGCGAGTTGTTGGTGAGCGATCCGCAGCCGCTGAGCTGGGCAGTGGGACTGGCGGCGCTGAGCGTCGCGCTCGGCTGGATGGGGCGCGTGCGCGAACCGAGCGACTATGCCCCTCTCATTCAGCAAGCGGAGATTGCCCTCGCTGAAAGCGAAGCCGCCGAACGGCGCATCCGCGAGCGCTATCGCGAACTCACCCATCACTACCGACGGCTCGAAGAGCAGCTGGAACTGCTACAGGACGAGGCAGATATGTGGCAGGCGTTGCAACGCGCGCGCGACCCCGACGCTATCCATCGCGCCTTGCTGGATCGCGTGCGGGCGCGGTTCGGCGCGTCGGGCGCCGCGCTGTATCTTCTGGACGAGACGGGCGTCCACATACAAGCGGTGAGCGCGTTGGGCGCGCTGGCGCATCTGGCAGGCACTGCCGTTCGCACGCCCCACCAGCCGTTCCAGCGCACGCCCGAACCTGCGCAAGTCATTGAGCAACTCCGCCGCGCGACGCTAACCGCTACCGACCTCACCAAAGCCCAAACGCCGCCCGAGCGACGCGCCCCTGCCCTTGTGCTGCCTTTGCTCACCGAAGGACGCCTGCTCGGCGCGCTCGCGCTCACGACCAACGCGCCCGAAGGCTTCTCGGATGAGACGCGCACGCGCCTACGCAACCTACTGCCCCACCTCGCCGCTCTCCTCGCCCTCACCGAACAGATACGCCTGATGAGCGTCCGCCTCGCCGAGACGCAGTTCCTGTATGATATGGAGAACCTGCTCTTCCGGGCGGACACCGCACAGTCGCTGCCCCAACGCGCGTTGAACCTCCTGCGCACTGTGCTGCCCCACGAACACGCGCAACTCATCCTCAAGCGCAACCAGCAGCTGGAGATTGCTGCGCAGGTAGGCGACCTGCCCGACCTACGCGCCTATCTCGGTGAGAGGAGCGCATGGACGCAGGCGCAGATTGTGTCGCCCGACAGCTCGCAGGCGTTCGCGCCCGCCCAGAGCCTACTGATTGTGCCCCTGCGCGGCGGCGTGCGCACGGAAGGCGCGCTGCTGCTGGGACGCTCCCACACGCCCCCCTTCAGCCCTGCCGATTTGGAACTCATCCAACCGCTCACCGTACAGCTGACCACCGTGCTGGAACGCGCTCAACTCCTCAGCGACCTGGAACGACTGGCGACCACCGACGGACTCACAGGGGTGTATAACTATCGCCACTTCCAAGAGCGGTATCGCGAGGCGATCAACCAAAGTTTGCGCTATCAGCACCCACTGGCGATTATGCTCATCGACTTAGACAATTTCAAGCAGGTGAACGACGCCCACGGTCATCTGGAGGGCGACTACCTACTGGTGCAGTTCGCGGAGATGCTCCAAAACGCGCTGCGCAATACCGAGTGCGTCGCGCGCTACGGCGGCGACGAGTTCGTGGTGCTGATGCACGCGACCAACCTGCAGGGCGCGCTTACCGCTGGCAAGCGCGTCCTCCACACCGTGCGCAAAACGCCGTTCCTGGATACGATGGGGCAGGCGCGACTCAAAATATCCATCAGCATCGGTGTCGCCGCCTACCCCAACAGCACGGAAAACCCCGCAGAAGTGCTGGAAAAAGCCGATGAAGCCCTCGAAATTGCCAAGCGCAACGGCAGGAATCAGGTCGTTGCGTTCGAAAATACTGCATAAGTGCTGACCCCGCCTCGTGCTTGCATAGATTATAATAATAAGCAAGCGATGGCGTCAATGGAGAGCGCGATGAAACTCACGACCCTGCAACAAGCCGAGGAGTATCTGCGCCGTGGGCAACTCAAGCGAGCGGCGCGCGTGTTGAAGCGAGCGGTACAAACAGGCAACGCCCCGCTGGAGTATTACTTGCGCTTGGCTGAACTCTACCGCATCCAAGAGAACTGGCGCGAGGCAATCGACGCCATGCGCGAGGCGCTGGCGCGTCAACCGCAAGCTGTCCCCGCGCGCGAACGGCTCGTGGAACTGCTCCTCGAGAGCGGACGCACTGCTGAAGCCGTCGAAGAGTGCCGCCAGTGGCTACGCGAGACGCCGAACCATCCCACCCCGCTCGAACACCTGCTCGACGCCTACTGGCAAGCGATGGACTACCAAAACGCGCTGCAAGCCGCCAACCAACTGGTGATGCTGCACCCGAAATCGCCGCACTACCGTATGCGACGCGCACGACTGCTGGGCAACCTCGGTCGTCACGCCGAAGCCATCAGCGACTATGAGTTCCTCGCCTTCCAAGCAGGCGCGCCCGTCGAGATTATCATCTGGGCGACCATCGAGCTCGAGCGGTTGGACCTGATGCAGATCGATCGGGTGATAGACTTAGTGATGGAAGACCCGCTGTTTCGCATCAAGTTCCTGCGCGACCCTGTGGGCGCGGCGCGCGAGCGCGGCTATGTGTTCAGTCGTGTTGGCGAGCGCGTGTTGGAAGGGATGCCCCAAAACATTCGCAATCTGCCTAAGCCCCCGCGCCGCTATGTCGACTATAGCTGAACGACTGCGCACGCTGACCCAAGCTCTTGGACAGCGCACGCTGGTGATGGGCGTGCTGAACGCCACGCCCGACAGCTTCTACGACGGCGGACGCTACACCGCGCTGGACGCCGCCCTCGCACGCGCTGAACAGATGCTCGCCGACGGCGCAGACATCCTCGACATCGGCGGCGAGTCGACTCGACCGGGCGCAACGCCTGTACCCGAAGCGGAGGAGATGCGCCGCGTCGTGCCCCTAATCGAGGCAATCACCGCACGCTTCCCCAACGCCGTCCTCTCCGTCGACACCACCAAGAGCCGAGTCGCCGAGCGCGCCCTGCAAGCAGGCGCGTGCATCATCAACGATATCAGCGGCGCGACCTTCGACCCGCGCATGCTGGCTGTTGCTGCGCAATCGGGCGCGCAGGTGGCGCTAATGCATATTCAAGGCGCGCCCCAAACGATGCAGCAGAACCCAACCTATCACGATGTAGTGGCGGAAGTGCGCGATACGCTCGCCGCCCACGCCCAACGCGCCCTAGAGGCTGGCGTGCCGCCGTCTCACATCTGGCTCGATCCGGGCATCGGCTTCGGCAAGACCGTGCAGCACAACCTCGAGCTGCTGCGCAGGCTGCCCCAGCTGCGTGCGCTCGGCTACCCAATCCTGATAGGAACCTCACGCAAGTCGTTCATCGGGCACATTCTGGGCGGTTTGCCCCCCGACGAACGGCTGGAGGGCACGCTTGCCACCCTCGCGCTCGCAGTCGCGTGGGGCGCGGATATCGTGCGCGTGCATGATGTCAAAGCAGCCGTCCGCGCCGTGAGAGTCGCCGACGCGCTGTGTCGAAACGCCCTATGAACCGCTATCTGCTCAAGCACGGACGCATCCTTGACCCTGCACAGGGGTTGGATATGCAGGGCGATGTGCGGATAAGCGACGGGCGTATCGCAGCGATTGCCCCCTCGCTGAACCCCGACGGGGGCGAGACCGTCCTCGACTGCACCGATTGCTGGATTACGCCGGGCTTAGTCGATATCCATGTGCATCTGCGCGAGCCTGGACAGAGCCACAAGGAGACCTTGCAGACGGGCGGCGCAGCGGCTGTCGCAGGCGGTTTCACCAGCGTCTGCTGCATGCCGAACACGCACCCACCGCTGGACAGCCCGACGCTCGTACGCGAGATACTGACCCGCGCCGCGCACGAGTCGCCCTGTAAAGTGTATGTGGTCGCTGCACTCACGCAGGGCATGCGCGGCGAGGCGCCCTGCGATTACCACGCGCTCCAACGCGCAGGTGCAGTTGCATGCTCCGACGATGCGTTCCCTGTGCAATCGGCGGAAGTGATGCGCCGCGCGATGGCGGGATGCGCCGCCTACGGATTGCCCGTCGTCACCCACTGTGAAGACAAGACGCTCAGCGACGGTGGCAGTATGCACGCAGGCACGGTCAGCGCACGCTTGGGGCTGAAGGGCGCGCCTGCGTCGGCGGAGACGGTGCAAATCGCCCGCAACGCGCTACTCGCCCAACAGACAAGCTGCCGCCTGCATATCCAGCACCTCTCAACCGCAATCGGCGTGACGCTGGTGCGTTTCTTCAAAGCGCAAGGCGTACCGATTACCGCCGAGGTCTCGCCGCACCACCTCCTGCTCACCGACGAGGCGTGTGCAGCGTTCGACGCCGACGCGAAGATGAACCCGCCCCTGCGCACGGAGACCGACCGCGCCGCGCTGACGCAGGGCGTTCTCGAAGGCGTCATCGACTGCATCGCGACTGACCACGCGCCCCACGCGCCGTTCGAGAAGGCGCAACCGTTCGGCGCAGCGCCGTTTGGCATCGTGGGGCTGGAGAC
>JARJMV020000119.1 GCA_029335935.2 bacterium | reverse complement strand
CGGCTTGATAAGGCTCACATCCACAGGCTCGTAGTGAATGTCGGGACCGTCGGGCGTCCAACGCGCCATGGTGGTCTTGAGGTAGTTCTCGTCGTCACGCTGGGGGAACTCTGGCTTGTAGTGCGCCCCACGGCTCTCGTTGCGATCGAGCGCACACGCCGTGATGCAGATAGCAAGCTCCAGTTGATGCTCCAGCGTGCGCGTGAACGGACTCACCTGATTTGTCCATCCTGCGTGGTCGGCGATGTTCACATACTTGACCCGCTCGCGCAACTCCTTGAGCTGCTCGACAGTACGCGCCAAGCGTGGGTTCTCGCGCACGACGGTCACATTCTCGTCCATCAGCACGCGCATTTCATCGGCGAGGCGATAGGGGTTCTCGTTGCCTGTGCGCTTGCTAATCGTCTCGAAATGCTCCTGATGTTTGTGCTGTTCGCGCTCGTATAGACTGCTCGGCAGGTCGAACGCGGATCCGTCCAGATTCTTGAGGTATTCCACGACCGCGGGACCTGCAACTTCGCCTGCGAAGATGCAGCTCAGCAGCGAGTTCGCGCCCAGTCGGTTCGCGCCGTGATACTGGTAGTCCACTTCGCCCACGGCGTAGAGTCCGGCGATATTGGTCATCTGGTTGCGCGGGTGGACAGGTTCCATCACGCCGTCCCCGTTCACGGCGTAGTCCACCCACAGTCCGCCCATCGAGTAGTGTTGGGCGGGGTAGATGCGCATGGGGACTTCGCGTGGGTCGTCGCCCACGAACTTGAGGTAGACCTCCAGGATGCCGAGCAGTTTCTTCTCGATTTGCTGGCGTGGTAGGTGCGTGATGTCGAGATAGACTTGGTTTTTACCTTGGATGCCGCGGCGCTGGTTCACGCACACATCGTAGATTTCGCGGGTGGCGATGTCGCGCGGCACGAGGTTGCCGTAGGCGGGATACTTCTCTTCTAAGAAGTACCAGCGGTCGCTTTCGGGGATGTCGCGTGGATGGCGTTTGTCGTGGGGGTCTTTGGGGACCCACACGCGCCCGCCCTCGCCGCGCACCGCTTCCGAAATCAGGCGGCACTTGTCTTCCCCCGGGATGGCCGTGGGGTGGATTTGGATGAACTCGCCGTTGGCGTAGTATGCGCCTTGCTGGTAGCAGATGCTGGCTGCCGACCCTGTGTTGATGATGGAGTTGGTGGTGTTCTTGTAAATCATGCCGGGGCCGCCTGTAGCGATGACGACGGCTTCCTCGCGGAAGGCGCGTATCTCCATCGAGCGCAGGTCTTGCGCGACCAGCCCGCGGCAGACGCCGCTCTCGTCCAAGATAAGCCCCAGCAGCTCCCAGCCTTCGTATTTGGTGACGCGCCCTTCCACTTCCCAGCGGCGGACCTGCTCGTCGAGGGCATAGAGCAGCTGTTGCCCCGTCGTGGAGCCAGAGAACGCGGTGCGGTGGTGGCGCGTGCCGCCGAAGCGTCGGAAATCGATCAACCCCTCAGGCGTGCGGTTGAACGGCACACCCATCCGATCGAGCAGGTAGATGATGGCAGGGGCGCGCTCCGCCATGCGCAGCACAGGCGGCTGGTTCGCCAAAAAGTCGCCCCCATAGATGGTGTCGTCGAAGTGAATCCATGGCGAGTCGCCCTCGCCTTTGGTGTTCACTGCGCCGTTAATCCCGCCCTGAGCGCACACAGAGTGCGAACGCTTCACAGGCACTAACGAGAACAAATCCACTTGCACGCCCGCCTCTGCAAGCTTCATCACGGTCATCAGACCGCCTAATCCGCCTCCAACTACAGCGACTTGCTTCTTAGCCATAAGTGTTGCCTCCTACGAGTGTGCTAAGGGGTTGGGCGGCGCCTCGTGCATAAAGAAGCCCGCCAACGCCGTAATCCCCAGCGCGGTCAGTAATACGAACCCGATCATGCAGAACCGATACAGATTGCGCTGCGCGCGGTCGCTAATCGCGATGCCCCAGCGTATCGCGAAGTTCCACACGCCGTTGAACAGATGGTACGAACTCGCCGTGATGCCCAGCACATAGAGCGCAACCACCCACGGCTCCGAGAAGTGCGCCTGCATCCCGCTGTAGGAGATGTCCTTCCCCTACAGCTTGTGGCTCACCGTCGTCGAATAGACATGGAACAGCAGGAAGAAGAAAATCACCACGCCCGATACACGCTGCAGCGTGTAGCCGAGATTCTCGCGGAACTTGTACTTGAAGATGTTCGACTTGCCGTGATAGGTAATCACGAACCCATACAGCGAGTGAAACAGCAACGGCAACACAATCAGGAACAGCTCCATCGCCCACAGCACCGGTTTCGGCAAGATGGCGTTGAAGAAGTAGACCACCGCGTTGAAATACTTGGGGTCAATCGCCGCCATCGAGTTCAGAAACAGGTGCTGTACGAGATAGTAGCCGACCGGAAAGATGCCCGTGAGGGAGTGCAACTTGTGCAGGAAGTAGTTGTCTCCCTTGAGCTTCTCTCGCCAGCCGAGTTGCGGTGCGGTTTGAACACTCATTGGTTATCGCCTCCGCTTCGATTATACCCGATACGCACGCCCTACGGTACAATACAAGCGGGCGAAAAGCCATAATCATACAACGGAGAGAGCGGATGAAGATAGCGGTTGCGGGAACGGGCTATGTGGGCTTAGTGACGGGCGTGGTGTTCGCCGACTTGGGCAACGAGGTGGCGTGCGTGGACATCGACCCCGTCAAGGTGGACGCCATCAATAAAGGTCAGTCGCCGATTTATGAGCCAGGCTTGGACGAAATGCTCCAACGCAACTTGGAGGAGGAGCGCATTCGCGCGACCACCGACTTGGAGGGGGCGACGCGCGAGACGGAGGTCATCTTTATCTGCGTCGGCACGCCGCCCACCGACACGGGCGAGCCAGACCTACGATATGTGGACGAAGCCGCTGCCACTATCGGGCGCGCGCTCAACGGCTACAAGATTATCGTCAACAAGTCCACCGTGCCTGTGGGCACGGGCGACCGCGTGCGGCGGATTATTGAACAGCACCGCGCGGAGCCGCACGAGTTCGATGTGGTCTCGAACCCAGAGTTCCTGCGCGAAGGCTCCGCAATCCACGACACGCTGAACCCCGACCGCATCGTGATTGGCGCAGATAACGCGCGCGCTGCGATGAAGATTGTAGAACTCTACGCTCCGTTGGAACGCCCGATGCTCATCACGAACCTCGCCACCGCCGAAATCATCAAGTACGCCTCGAACACCTTCCTCGCGCTCAAGATTTCGTATATCAACGCGATAGCCGACCTGTGCGAGCGCACAGGCGCGGATGTGGTGCAGGTCGCCAAAGCGATGGGCTACGACCAGCGGATTGGGCATGCGTTCCTGCAGGCGGGGCTGGGCTTCGGCGGCTCGTGTTTCCCCAAAGATGTGCAAGCGTTTATGCACACCGTGCAACGCTACCAGTTAGACCCGACGCTCTACCAGCAGATTCTGGCGATTAACAACGCGCGTCCCGTGCAGATGGTGGAGCGCGTTCGCGAGCGGCTCGGCGGACTGGAAGGGCGCACGGTGGGTTTGCTGGGGCTGGCGTTCAAGCCCAACACGGACGACATCCGCGAGGCGCGCGCGCTGGAGCTCATCAAGCTCCTGCTGCAGGCGGGCGCAACTGTAAAAGCCTACGACCCTGTGGCGATGCCGCGCGTGCAGCCCCTCCACCCAGAGGTGGTCTACTGTCGCAACGCCTATGAAGTCGCCGAAAACGCCGATGCGCTCGTGCTGGTCACCGAGTGGAACGAGTTCCGACAGCTCAACTTCGAGCGTATCCGCAACGCGATGCGTCAGCCGAACCTGTTCGACGGGCGGAACCTGTACGACCCGCAGCGCATGCGCAAGTTGGGCTTTTATTACTACGGCGTCGGGCGCGCCGCCGACAACGGCGAGTTCAAGGCGATGCTCTGAAGGTATACTAACGCCGATTTGCACTCGCTACGAACG
>JARJMV020000074.1 GCA_029335935.2 bacterium | reverse complement strand
GTCTCCTCGCGCACACGGGGACTGACACTGGCGAAGCTAACGGCTTGGAGGTCGCCCAGTGGTTTGAGCGCGTCGATAATCTTCTGCTGGCTATCGGCGTCGGCGTCGGCCACATGTACAATCAGCTGGCGATTATCTTCTGCGAACAGTGCGCCGACCTTCTCGAAGCCCGCCTGACGCAGCAAGCTCAGCACCTGCGCCAAGTTCGCCTCGATGGGGGGCAGCTGCGACACGGGGATGGTGGGCGTTGCAGAGGGCTGCGCTGGGTCAGGCGGCTCCGTCGCAGCGGACGGGGGTTGCTTTTCACCGTCGGACTGCGCGACCGTTGCGGGGGGTTGGCTTGGCGGCTCGGCAGGCGCGTTGGTTTGCGGCGAACTCGGAGATTCGGCCGTCGCTACACGCTTTTGCAACACAATCTCGCTACCGCCTGCGAAGTCGATGCCCGGCTTCAGCCCGCCCAACCCCAGCCAGAACACCAAGCCTATCGCAATCACGATGCCACTAATCCCATAGTACAAGCCACGCTTGTTCACAAAATCGAACCGATCCTTCGCTACGCCGAGCTGCTCGCCCACCTCCTGTCCTATTTGACGGCGCAAGCCGAACAGCTTCTCGCTCGGATGCACGCCCAGCCCGACCAGCGTGTAGAGCATCGTGCGCGTACAGAAAATCGCCGTGAAGAAGCTAATCGCCACGCCGATGCCCAGCGTCGTCGCAAAGCCCTGAACAGGACCCGTGCCAAAGTAGTACAGGATCAAACAGATGATAATCGTGCTAAGATTGGAGTCGAAAATCGCGGGGAAGGCGCGTTTGAAGGCGGCGTCCAGCCCAGCCAGCAGCGTTCTACCCAGCCGCAACTCCTCTTTCAGACGTTCGAAGATGAGGATGTTCGCGTCGATCGCCATGCCAATCGAGAGGATGATGCCCGCAATCGCAGGCAGCGAGAAAGTGACGCCAGCCGCGCGGAAGATGGCTAACGCGAACAGCACATATAGCCCCAATGCCAAGATGGAGATGACCCCTGGCAGCAGATAATAGAAAGCCATGAAGGCAGCCACGAGGACGAACCCTATCACGCCCGCCTGAATGATGCGGTCCCACGCTTGCGCGCCCAGAATCGCCTCCACGCGATTGATGCTCTCCAGCGACAGGCTCACTGGCAGCGCGCCCGCGTTCAGCAGGTCACGCAATCGCGCCGCCTCTTTCAGTGTGAAGTTGCCCTGTATCACTGGCTCACGCAGATTAGCCGACTGAATAACAGGCGCGGAGATGATTTTATTGTCTAGAATAATCGCGATATGTTCCTTGAGATAGAGCGACGATGCACGCGCGAACTTGTCTTGTCCCTCCTTGTTGAAGATGAGCAATACCTCTGGCGAGAACGCTTGGCGCGTGACCTCCGCCCGCTCCAGTTCGTCGCCCGTTACGATGAGCGGCGAAGATTCGAGCAGATTCTGATATTCGGGCGTGCCAGGTTCGATAAGCTTGCCTTCGGGGCTGGTGAGGTCGCGAAACTTGACGACTTCGTCGTCGCCCTGCCGATCCAGCACGATTTCGTAGCGTCCGAGTGGTTGCTTCCCGGTACGCACATCTTTGAGGTAGCGGAACTCCAAGCGTGCGGTTGTTTGCAGCAAGTCGCGCGCCTCCTGCTCGTCGGTGAAGCCGGGCAACTCGATTACGATTTCCGTCTCGCCTTTTTGATAGATGGTGGGGTCTATCACGCCCAGCGAGTCGATGCGCTTGTTGAGGATGTCGATAGTGGTACGCATTCGTTCGGTCGTCCAGAGCTTCTGTTCTTCGGGCGATAGTTTCTCGATCTCCGCGCGCAGGGTCATACGCAGCCCGCCCTGCACATCCAAACCGCGCCGTGCAGGCTGAGTGGCAAACAGATAGCCTGCCAGCGCCGCCAGCAAAACCACGATGCCCAAATAGATAAAGTGTTTGTTCAAAGTCTCTCTCCTCCTCGGTGCTTAGCACTATTATACCTGCGCGGAAGTGGAACGGCGCACACAATCGGCTCCCAATTGAACCCTAACCTGCCTAGAATCGTCAATAGGAGTCAGGACGAGGCGATGCAGTCCAGTTTGTATGAGCGATTGGCACACTTGAGGCGGCGCACGGGCTTCAGCGCACGCGCCAGCGAAATCGAGCCACTGTTGTCGCTCGGCATCGAGGGCGCGGTCGACAAACTCTTGGAAAGCCCGTATGACCACGCGATTGACGACGACGCCGTGCTGCGCATTCTGCAAGGCGATATGAACAATCTCGACCCACGCGCTGTCGCCGCGTGGTGGCTTTACCGCATGCTTGTCTCGCAGCAGCCTATTCAGGAACGCCTTGCGCTGTTCTGGCACAACCACTTCGCGACCTCCGCCTCCAAAGTGCAGGCAGGTCGGTTGATGCTGATCCAAGTTCAACTCTTCCAACGGCTGGGGTTGGACAACTTCCACAGGCTCATGCTGGAGGTCGCCCAAGACCCGGCGATGCTTGTGTGGCTGGACGGCAATCGGAATGTGAAGGGCAAGCCGAACGAGAACTTCGCCCGTGAGTTATTTGAGCTGTTCACGGTGGGCATCGGGCACTACACGGAGCGCGACATCCAAGAGGCGGCGCGCGCGTTCACGGGCTGGTCGTTCAGCCGTGCCACTGCAAGTTTTGTTTTCAATCGCAATCAGCACGACGATGGCGAGAAAGAGGTGTTTGGTAGGCGCGATAGGCTCACAGGCGAGCAGATTGTCGCGATGGCGGTGGAGCATCCTGCCACGGCGCGTCATCTGGCTCGAAAGTTCTACCAACACTTCATCAACGATGTGGAGCCGCCCGATAAGCGCACGGTGGAAGAGTTAGCGGGGGTGTTTCGCGAGTCGGGCTATAGCATCCGCGCCCTTGTGCGTCGCTTGCTGCTTACGCCTGCGTTCTGGAGCCACTTGAACTGGCGCAAGCGCGTGAAAAGCCCTGTGGAGTTTGTAGTGGGCGTGCTGCGTCAGGTGGGCGTAGGCGAGCGTCTGCGGGCGGTGAATCTTGGCGAGGGCGCAGGTCAACGCCTGCTGGCAGCGTATCTACGGCTGGCAACGCAGTGGACGCGCCGTATCGGGCAGGCGTTGCTCTATCCGCCCGATGTCGCCGGATGGGAGTGGGGCAAAGCGTGGATTAGCTCCACCACGATGCTGGAGCGGATGCGCTTCGCCGAGTTTCTGTTGCCCGCGCGTGGCGGTGTCGGTTTCGCTACGCTTAGTGAGCTGGTAGGCGCGCCCGCCCCACGCACGCTCGATGAGTTTGTGCAACGCTTAGAGACCTTGCTCGACATATCTTTGCAGCCGCGCACGCGCCAAAGCTTGATGGAATACCTGCACAAGCGCGGTGGCGTCAGTGCATTGCGCCAACGCGACCGACAGACCGTGCAGGGCGCCCTTCAAATCGTCTTTAGCGCCGCCGAGTTCCAGATGTTGTAATTGTGTCGTGGCTTTGTCTCCTCTGCTTCCAAGCGGCGCTCTGTTAGGGTTCCACGCCCAACTCGCGCAGTTTGGCTTTCAATCGCTCTAACTCGGCTTCGGCTTGCTCGGCGCGTTGGGCTTCCGCCACCGCGCGCTGACGCTCCTGCTCGGCGCGTTGGGATTCCGCCTCCGCGCGCTGGCGCTCCTGCTCGGCACGCTGGCGCTCCTGCTCCGCCACTGCACGCTCACACTCCGCAGGCGTCGGCACTAAACGACCCTCCCGATCATACAAACGCAACCACCGATACCGACGCCCGTGCCATACACCCTCCCACACACCCAACCACGCACCCAACACCTCACTCCACACCCAACCCCGCCCGCTCGGAGCAATCCGACGATACCTGCGACCCAACCACCGATACCCACGCAACTCCCCCGTGAACGGGTCATACCCAAAATACTCAGGCGTGCG
>JARJMV020000069.1 GCA_029335935.2 bacterium | reverse complement strand
GGGCTGTTCTGGCTCTGGCGCGAGCAGCAAAGGCGCCTGGTGCGCCCGCTGATGCTCGCAGGGCTACTTGCCCTCGCCATCGGCAGCCCGTGGTACTGGCGCAACTGGCGTTGGACGGGCAACCCTGTGTATCCGTTCGCCTATGAGATTTTCGGAGGCAAGAATTGGAGCCAAGAGCAAGCCGACGCCTACCGCAACGACCAGCTGCACTTCGGGATGGGGCGCGAGCCTGCGCAGTTCGTGCTAAGTCCGTGGAACCTCGCGTCGATGCCTGCGCCGTTCGCCGACCCGATTGGCGCACGGGTGGGCGAGCGGGTGTACCTGCTGCCGTCTCTGGGCGTGGGCGCGCTGGCAACACCGAGTGTGTGGCTTGCGGGCGGCTTGGCGCACGGCGCAGGCTACCTGGCGGCGTTCGTCGGGTTGAACCTGCTGGGATGGTTCTACCTGATGCAGCAGCTACGCTACCTACTGCTGGCGCTGCCTGTGTGGGCGGGGGCGATGCTATCGGCCATCCACCGCGTCGCCGCGCCCATTCGCTACGGCTACGGTGCGCTGCTCTTGCTCCAAGCGGGCTTCACGCTGTGGCTGATGGGCAGTGCCTATCTGCCGATGTTGCCGCTCGCACTGCGCGACCGAGACGCCTATCTAAGCCGACGCCTGCAAATCTACCCCGCCGTGCTGTTCCTGAACGCGCAGCCCCACCCCAACGAAGGCGTCATCTTGCTGGATGAAACGCGCGGCTACTATCTCAATCGCCCCTATCTGTGGGGCAACGCGGGGCACCACCGCCTCATCCCGTACGAGACGATGCGCACAGGCAAAGACGTGGCGCAGTGGATGGAACAGCACGGCTACCGATACCTGCTGATGAACCGCCAGTTCACCCCGCAAACCGAGCCAGAGCCGTGGCGCGCGCGCTACTACGACGCCATCCGCGACGGCTGGCTCGAACAGGTCTTCGCAGAGCGCGGCGTGGAAGTGTACGCGCTCAAATCCGCATCGGAGTCTCGTGTAGACTAATCGCCTGCAGTAGCCCCACCGCCGCCAGCGCCGTCCAGAGTATCGTACCGCCGTAGCTCAAAAACGGCAACGGGATACCCACCACAGGGAACAAGCCAATCGTCATGCCGACATTCGTGAGTAGATGGAAGGTGAACAGCGTCAGCATACCACCCGCCACGAGCCGATGATACTCGCTGCGCGTGCGCGTCATCAGTCGCCAGATGGTGTAGAGGAACGCGCTGTAGAGCGCAATCAGCCCCGACGCGCCCACAAAGCCCAACTCCTCCGCGACCACCACGAAGATAAAGTCGGTGTGCTGTTCGGGGATATAGCGCAGCTTCTTTTGGTCGCCGTGCAGGTAGCCCTTGCCGGTAAGCTGCCCGCTGCCGACCGCAATCCGCGCCTGCAGGATGTGATACCCGCTCTGTTGAGGGTCAGCTTCGGGGTTCAGAAACGAGACCAGTCGCGCTTTTTGGTAATCCTTGAGGATATTGAAGTGCCACAGCCCCCCAAAACCGAGCGCGCCCCCAAGTACCGTGAGCCAGAGCCAGCGCGCCCGCGCCCCCGCTAAGTAGACCATCGCAAACCAGATTGCCCCAAACACGATGGAGGTGCCCAAGTCGGGCTGCTTGAACACCAAGAGCGCAGGAACCCCTACATGCAGCGCCGAGAGCAGGAACCCCTTGGGGGTGCGCACCGCCTCGCCCGAACGCGCCAGCCACGCCGCCAGAGTAAGGATGAGCAACACCTTCGCGAACTCCGACGGCTGCAGCTGGAACCCGCTGGGCAGCTCAATCCAGCGTTGCGCGCCCTTACGCTCCGCGCCGAACAGCAATACGCTCAGCAACATCAGCAGATTGAACGCGTAGAGCAGCTTGCTGAAGCGTTGCCACACGTGCGGCTTGACGCTCGCCAGCGCCACCGCCAACACCACGCCCAGCCCCAACCACACCAACTGACGCCGAAACACGCCCGGCGCCCACTGGTAGGTCGCGCTATACAGCGCTGTTAGCCCCGCCGCCATCAGAACCAGTGTGCTGAGCAACAAAGGCCCATCGATATAACGCAGGCGCAGCCGTTCCGCCCACGAGCCAGCCGCCGAAGTCTGAACCGCCACATGCCAATTCTACCCGCGCCGCAGGACTTCACGCCCCCGACGCGAATCGCCCCGATAGGAGAAGACCTATGCTTATCGAACTGACCCTATCTGCAGGGATACAGATGACGCAGCCGACGACTTATCAACTCCAGCCCTATCTGCAAGACAGGGCGATTTACTACACGGCGCAGCACGGGTTGCCGAACGCGCGTGTGTGGGCGATTGCGATTTCGGGCGAGACGCTCTATGCGGGCACGGAGCAGGCGGTCGCGAGCGCGTCGCTGAATCAGCCCGACCGATGGCGCATAGTGAGCCGTCAGCCTGCGCAGATTCTCATCCCCGATGATGCGGGCGGCGTGTACGGCGTCGGCGAGCGCACGCTGTTCCACCTCACGGCGTCGGGTGAGCGGCGCACGCTTTACGACGCCGACACACAGCTCATCGGACTTCAAGCGGCGCGTGAGGGCGGACTGTGGCTACTCAGCGCCAAGAGGCTGATGCGCTATGAGAACGGCGCGATACGCGAGCAGTACGACGCCCCCGCCAATCGGCAGTTCCGCTGGTTCCACCAAGATACGCGCGGGCGCCTCTTCGCCTTCGCGGTCGGCGAGCTGGAGCATCGATGCTATCGGCTGGAGTCGGGTCAGTGGCGTGCGCTGGCGGTTGCCGACAATCGCGGGCGCTACTACGATGATGTATGGCTATCCGCGACCAGCGATGCGATGGGGCACTTGTGGATAGGCGCGCGGTCGGGGCTGATTATCGGGGACGGCGAGGGGTGGTTCTTGTCGCGCGAAGTGTACGACGGTGTGGCGACGACGCCTGCCGCGCCTACGGCGGAGCTGATCCCGCCCACTGGCAGAATCCAATGTCTCGCGTTCGCGCCGAACGGCGATTTGTGGGCAGGCGCCGCCGAAGGCGCATGCCGCCTGCGCGAGGGCCAGTGGAGCTACTTCTGGGGCAAGCGGTGGCTGCCGAGCAATCAGGTCTATGCCATCGCTGTCGACCGCCAGAACCGCGCGTGGCTGGCAACCGACGGCGGCGTGGCGTGCATCGAATCGGTGCGGATGACCCTGCAAGAGAAGGCGGCGCACTACGAGCGCATCATCGCCCTGCGCCACAACCGCAACGGCTTCGTCACCGGCGGCGAGTGGAGCGACCCCAACGACCCCACCAGCTGGAAAATCGAAGCGAGCGACAACGACGGGTTGTGGACCGCCCTCTACTGCGCCGCGCAGACCTTCCAATACGCCACCACAAAAGACCCCGCCGCCCGCGAACGCGCCCGCAAATCTATGCACGCCCTGCTCGAACTCGAACGGCTCACGGGGATCCCTGGCTTCCCTGCCCGCAGCATCATCCGTAAGGACGAAACAGGCTACTACCAGTCGAGCGGCGAGTGGCATCAATCGCCGATCGACCCCAACTACATCTGGAAAGGCGACACCAGCTCCGACGAGCTGGACGGGCACTACTTCGTCTGGGCGGTGTATTACGACCGCTGCGCCGACGACGCCGAGAAAGAGCGCATTCGAGGCACGGTGCAACGCGTGACCGACCACCTGATGCAGAATAACTGGCGACTCATCGACAAAGACGGCAAGCCGACCCGCTGGGCTATCTTCAACCCCGAAACCCTCAACGACGACCCCCTCTGGGAAGAAGAGCGCGGACTCAACTCGCTGTCGATCCTCTCACACCTCAAGGTCGCCTTTCACATCACAGGCGACGCAAAGTACCAACAAGCCTACGAGTCGCTCATCCAGAAGCACCACTACCTGCTCAACTCCGTCACGCAGAAGAGGTTGCCTCCCTACTCCATCAATCACTCGGACGATCAGCTGGCGTTCCTGTGCTACTCTCCGTTCCTGCTGTACGAGACGAATCCCGACTATCGGCGACTCTGGCTGATGAGCTTGGAGCGCAGTTGGCAGATCGAGCGTCCCGAGCGTAGCCCGCTCTTCAACTTCATCTACGGCGCGCTAACGGGCAAGCCGTGCGATGTGGAGGCGTCCGTGCAGACGCTACAAGAGTGGCCTTGGGACCTACGCAACTGGCAATGTCGCAATAGCCATCGGCTGGATATCGTGTTGGATACGAGCAGGAGCCGCTTCGGCGATTGGCAATCGGTGTCGATTGTGCCTTACAGCGAGCGCGAGGTGATGCGCTGGAACGGCAACCCATATCGGTTGGACGGGGGCGACCCGTTGGGCAGGGGCGAGGATGACGGCAGCGCGTTCCTACTGCCCTACTGGATGGGACGCTATCACCGCCTGATAGAGGAGTAGGGCGACGGCGCGTCGAGAACCGTCGCCCCACAACGAACCTCACGCCGCGTGTGGACGGTCGCTCACAGTCACACGCAGGTAGAGCTTGTCCAGCCAACCTACAATCTCTTGGCTCACTTGGCGGATTTCGTGGAGGCACTGCTCCGCGCGGGCTTTGTCGTTCCTCTCCATCGCCTCCACCGCTTGCGCGGCGAGTTGGTGCAGGCGTTCGTGGGGCGGCTCAATCGCCTGGAACTCCGGCAAGTGCCCGAACTGTTGCTGCCCAATCGTGTAGTACCAAGTGCCCAGCGCGCACCTCTTATGCGAGACCAACTGGTCGGGCGGGATCATTTCGCCGTGATGCACCATCCGATAGACGCGCTCAACCCATTTCAGGTGGGCACGCTTGAAGGACTGTATCTTCTCCTCGAACGACTCTTCATCGGCGATGCGGAACCGCCCGATGGAGAACATCAGGGTCTCAACCGTTGCGGACGCTTCCAAGGTGGCCTGTCTCAGTTTCTGCAGGGCATCCACCTGATTTTGCACGATTTGGCTGCTCTGCTCGGCGTTGGCGGCGGCTTGTTCGGAGATAGCTGCCATCTGCTGCAGGGCTTGGGCGGTGGTCTCTGCGCTGGCGAGCATCTGCTCGCTGGCAGCACTCGATTGCTCAGCGATCGCTGCAATCTGCTCGATTTCGCCCAGCGTGGCTTCCGACGAGAGCTGCACCTCCTGCATCAGTTGGGTGGAGTGGCGCACCTGCTCGGCGATAGCGTCCACAGCTTGCAGAATCGATTGGAGCCCCGCGGCGACCTGTTGCGAGACCACGCTACCCTCCTGCACAACTTTCAGGTTGTCTTCCATCGCGGCGACCGTTTCCTGCGTCTTCTCCACGACTTGCTCTAAGATTTGTTGGATTTCTTGGCTGGAGTGGGCCGAGCGTTCCGCAAGTCGGCGCACCTCGTCGGCGACAACAGCGAAGCCGCGCCCTGCCTCGCCCGCGCGCGCCGCCTCGATCGCCGCGTTCAGCGAGAGCAGGTTAATCTGCCGCGCGATATCTTCTATCTTGTTCACAATCTTCGAAACCGCAGCAGACCTCTCGGCGAGCTGTTGAATTTCCTCTGCAGTGCGTCGCGTTTGCGCTTCGATCTCGCGCATTACCTGATCGGAGCGTTGAATGGCATCGCGCCCCTGATGAGTAATCTGGCTGACATGCTCGGACGCTTCTTGCGCCTTCTGCAAATCCGCGAAAGCGTCCTGGATGCGATGCGTGATGAGGTTCACCCGCTCCACGCCCGCGCTGGCGGACTGCGCGGCGTGTTCAGCACCCTGAGCGACCTCGTTCGCTGCTAACTGCACTTGCTGCACGCTCTCGGTGATGCGCTGAATCTCGTGCGCCAAGTGGCTCGCGCCCTGCGCCGAGTCTTGAACGGTCAAACCGACCTCGTTCGCGCCCTGCGCCACAGCGTTCAACCCCTGCGCAACATCCTGCACGCCGTTCATAACCCTCTTCGCCGCCTGAAGCGTTTCGCCAACCGCATGCACCATTTTATCGACAGAGTCATTATAGTCGCGCAAGAGCATGGTGAACTCATCGTTGCCCGACACGGGGACGCGATACATCAAGTCGCCCTGTTGGAGATGGTTGATAGCCATGCGCAGTTGATGGATGGTGTCCGAGACGCGCGCTGCAGAACGACGCAGGATAATCGTACCGATAACCATGACGCCCATCAGCGCACTCAAGAAGCCCCACAGAAGGCGCATCCGACTTTGCATAATCGCTTGCGCCTCCTGCTGCTTGCGTTGCGCCCACTGCTCCGAAAGTTCCCCCACCTTCACCAGCGCGGCGCGATACTGGGAGAACGCCTCCTCAATCTTTGGGTAAACTCGGGCAAGCGATGGTTGATCGCCGCGTGCGAGGGCAGGCTTGAATTCCCGATCGACCCAATTGAAGAACTGCTGGGCAGGCTGGTGCGCATCGACCAGCAACGCCTGTTGCAGCGCAGGGTCTTTCAGCGCCTGCTGCCACTCCTTGTAGCGTCGCCAGTAATCGCCTTTAGCACGCGTGTACCCACTGATCGCTTCGCGGGCAGCTTCGGGGTTATTTTCCAACCCTGCAATATAGGCTTTATCGACATACAGCATCGCCTCCACCAGATAGCGCGGCGACGGTAAAATGTCCGCACGCAAATCGTTCGCCGTTTGGATCTCCTGATACAGCGGACTATGTATCCGTACAGTCGCAATCGTGTTTATTAAGAGCAAGCTCATCGCCAATACTCCAACGACCGATAGGCTCGCTATGAGTATCAGCTTCTTCATCCAGCTCATCTGTGCCAACCAGTTCTGCATAGGCTCACCGTCCTTTACAAGACTAGCGATATTATGGGCTGATAGCGGGAAAATTTAGAGGATGCTTTGAGGTGTTTATCGGCGTGGGCGCCGATGCGACGCGCTGGTTCCTCAGCAGGAATCTTCGAACTGCTGTTCGAACTCAGAGTGTATGGAACGGATAATCGTTAGGAGTCCGGCGGACGGTGTGGTGGTGGGCGAGGTCTCGACGACGCCGCCTGAAGCGATTGCGCCGATGATAGAGCGGGCGCATCGGGCGTACTTGGCGTGGCGCGAGGTTCCCCTGCATCGGCGTGTGGAGCCGCTGCGCCGTCTGAAACGGCTGATACTGCAGGAGCGACACGCGATTGCCGAACTCATCGCGCGCGAGCAGGGCAAGCCCTACATCGAGGCGATGATTGTGGAGCTGTTCCCGCCCCTCGATGTCAGCGCGTTCCTGATGCACGAGGGCGTGCGCCTGTTGCAGCCGCGGCGCGTCCGTTCCAAAAACCCCTTCTTCAGCGACCGGCGCAGCACCTACTACTTCCATCCCTACGGCGTGTGGGCCGTTATCGCCCCGTGGAACTACCCCTTCACGATCCCCATGACGCAGCTGATGGCGCTGACGCTGTCGGGCAACGCCGCGGTGCTGAAACCCTCACCGCTTACCCCCCTGACAGGCGCGAAGATTGTGGAGCTGTTCCAGCGCGCGGGCTTCCCAGAGGAGTTGGTGCAGGTGGTGCAAGGCGGCGCGCCTCAAGGGGCGGCGATGCTCGACCACCCCACCGTGCGCGGCGTCATCTTCACCGGCAGCGTGCCCGTCGGCAGAACTGTCGCCGAACAAGCCGCGCGCACCCATAAGAAGGTCATCTTGGAACTCGGCGGTAAAGACCCCGCGATTGTGCTCTCGGACGCCGACCTGCAACACACGGCGCAGGGCATCGCGTGGGCGGCGATGGTGAACGCTGGACAGACCTGCGCGTCCATCGAGCGCGTCTATGTGGAGCAGCCACTCTACGAGCCGTTCCTGAACGCCCTACGCGAGCAACTCGCCCAAATCCGCATGGGACACCCCATGAGCCGCACCGTCGATATGGGACCCCTCATCGCCCCGTTCCAGTGTGAGCGCGTGCAACGCCACATCCAAGACGCCTGCGCCAAAGGCGGGCGCGTGCTTGTCGGCGGGCGCGTCCGCGCCGACCTGGGCGAACTGTATCACGAACCGACCCTTGTCGCCGACGCGACCGACGATATGCTCGGCATGCAAGAAGAGACCTTCGGACCGCTGGTGATGGTTCAATCGGTCGAGAGCGCGGAGGAGGCGGTGCGCAAAGCCAACGCGAGCGCGTTCGGACTGACCGCCTCGATCTGGACGCGCGACCGACGCAAAGCACTCCAGCTCGCCCCCCAACTGGAGTGCGGCTCGGTGAGCGTCAACTCACACATCGTGGCGTATGGCGACAGCTATGGCGTGTGGGGCGGGTTCAAAGACTCCGGCGTCGGACGCACGCACGGGGAGTTCGGCTTGTACGAACTCGTGCAACCCCAGTATGTCAGCGAGGTCTACACGGGCAAACCCGAGCTGTGGTGGTATCCCTACAGCGAGCGCGTGCATCGCATCACCGACTGGCTGATGGAGTTCTTGGCGACGCCAAGCCTCAGAATGGGCGGTACGACCCTGCGCCGCCTGCTGCCCGAACTGCGCTACCTCACACGCCACTTTACCCCCACCAAGATGAGCGGCGGGCTAATTCGCTACCTGCGCTGAGGTATACTCTCACACAATGTCCAACACGGTACGCCTCATTACGCTGGGCTGCGCCAAAAACGAGGTCGACTCCGAAGAGATCGCGGGCGTGCTGCAACGCGCGGGCTATCGACTCGACCCGCACACCGACGCGCCCGATGTGATTATCATCAACACCTGCGGATTCCTAAAATCGGCGCAGCGCGAAGGGTTGCAGACCATCCGCGAGGCGCTCCAACTCAAAAAACAGGGCAAGACGCAGCGCGTCATCGTCGCAGGCTGTATGGTGCAACGGCTCGGCGAGACGCTCCAGCAGGCGCTGCCCGAAGTGGACGCTTGGGTGGGCGTGGGGCAGATGGCGCAATTTGACGCGATTGTGAACGCCACACGCGCCGCGCGTCAGCCAATCCGCGCAATTCAGCCGCCGCATCACCGCTGGGCAGATGTGCCCACGCGCCTGCGCAGCCGCGCCCCGTGGACCGCCTACCTCAAAGTCTCCGAAGGATGCGACCATCAATGCACTTTCTGCACAATCCCCTCGTTTCGCGGCAAGCATGTGAGCAAACCGATAGAGCGCGTGCTCGAAGAGGCGCGCTGGCTCGCCCAAAACGGCGCAAAAGAGCTGAACCTGATTGCACAAGATACCACACAGTACGGCTACGACCTGTACCGCAAGTTTATGTTGCCCACGCTGCTGCGCGAACTCAACGCCATCGAGGGCGTCGAGTGGATACGCATCCACTACGCCTATCCCTCGCGAGTCACCGACGAGCTCATCGAGGCGATGGCGTCGCTGCCCAAAGTGGCGCACTACCTCGATGTGCCGTTGCAGCACGCCGACGCGAAAATCCTGCGCGCTATGCGCCGCCCCGGCAACGCCGAGCGGTACTTGAAGATGCTCGAGAAACTGCGCGCAGCAATGCCCCATATCGCGATACGCACCACCTTCATCGTCGGATTCCCCGGCGAGGGCGAGACGGAGTTCGAGAACCTGCTCGAGTTCATCGCAGCGGCGCAGCTGGATCGCGTGGGCGCCTTTGTCTACTCGCGCGAGCAGGGCACACCCGCCGCCGCCATGCCCGACCAAGTACCCTTCCGCATCAAACGCGAACGCTACGACCGCCTAATGCGATTCCAACAGCCCATCTCGAGGCAACGCAACCAGCAACTGCTGCACACAACCCTGCGCGTGCTCATCGAAAACCACAGCGCGAACGGCAAGTACGCCATCGGACGCTCGCATCGCGACGCGCCCGATGTGGACGGCTTAGTGTATGTCAAGAACTGCACCGTGCCGCCCGGCGCGTTTGTGAATGTGCGGATTACCCAAGCCGATGTGTACGATGTGTGGGGCGAAGCCCTGCCCAACGACGCCTAAAATCCCCACCAACCGCTAAAAAACCTTTCAAACGCCCCCTTGAGACACGCCAAACAACGCTACAGTTGCCCAATTTTTTAACTAACCAGTCGTTCGACGACACTCGGAACGACAAGATACCACCAGTTGAGTTGCTAACCACTCTACTCACACCACATCCTGTATGCCAAAAACCCAAAATGCGTCGATCGCCGACTTTCCCCCACT
>JARJMV020000068.1 GCA_029335935.2 bacterium | reverse complement strand
TCGCCCTGAATGCATGGGGCAGCGATGACTATCTGGTCTCGATTCATCTGATGGACGCAGACCTGATTACGGCGGTCAAGGCGATTGCACAGCAAGTGAAGGCAGAAGTCGTCTTCGAGCCGACGGACGAGCCGTATCAGCGCATTAGCTTCATCAAGATTGACCAAAAGCCCTTCGAGCAGGTGCTGGGCTACATTTGCCAGTCGGCGGGCGCGACTTTCCGTAAAGAGGCGAACGGCGTGTATGTGATTGGGCGTCCGAAACCGACGCCTGCCGTCGCTCCTGCCCCTTCCACACCGCCTGCTGAGGCGCAGAAACCACTGGTGGTCACCGAACGCATCCCCCTACGCTACAGTCGCGCGTCGGATATCGTGCGCATCATCAAAACCGAGATGATGACCGACGATCCGTTCGCCGAGCTGCGCGATTTCGTGAATCGCACGCTGCAACAGAGTGCGCCGGGTATGCAGGTTCCCGTCCCACCCAGCGTGCCCATGCGCTTCGACGGCAACCCCGCGATCCCATACAACAACGCGCCCGTCGCGAATCCTGGCGAGACATTCTCTGATGTCGGCGAGGGCCAGCGTGGCGGTTTTGGCGGCCAGCGTGGCGGTTTTGGCGGTCAGCCCGGCGGATTCGGCGGTCAGCCCGGCGGTTTTGGCGGTCAACCCGGCGGATTCGGCGGCCAGCCCGGCGGTGGGCTGACAGGACAGGGTGCTGCGAGCATCCTCGTCCCAGAGAACTTGGACGGCATCGTCGCAAACGACATCGACAACTCGCTGATTATTCGGGGCACCCCTGAAGCGATCGAGTATGTGCGCCGCATCCTGCGCTTCCTCGACATCGCGCCGAAGCAGGTGCTCATCCGCGCCGAGTTCATCACCGTCACGCGCAACGACGCCGAGAAGTTCGGCATCGACTGGAACCTCGCGCGGGTAAACCTACAGACAGGCACGGCAGGATTGGCAGACCGATCCGCGCCAATCTTTGTGAACTATGCCTCTGGCAACTTAGTGGCGAACCTACGCGCGCTGCTTAGTGAAGGGCGTGGGCGTGTGGTAAACGCGCCGATTGTGGTCACCCAAAACAACAGCCCTGCCACCGTCGTGTTCTCCACCACCGACTACATCGAGCAGCAGTTCGTGGTGTTCAACCAAGCCGGTCAGCCCACCACCTTCACCCAACCCGTGCCCATCCCTGTACCGACCCAGCTCACGGTGACGCCGCGCGTGAACGCCGACGGCACCATTACGCTCTCGCTCTTCCCGCAAATCTCCACCGTCGGACGCGTGCGCGTGGGCGCGCGCGACCTGCCGCGCTTCGACACACAGTTCGTGTTCACCGTGCGACGCATCCGCAACGGCGAAACGATGGTGCTGGGCGGCCTGGTGACCCGCAGCGACAATAGCGTCTCGACCAAAGTGCCCCTATTAGGCGACCTGCCTGTAATCGGGCAGTTCTTCCGAGGGCGCGACCGCGCCATCGTAGAGTCGGAGCTGCTCATCTTCGTGACGGCGACCGTGCTGGACGATGAAGAGGGCATGGGTGGCTCGCTGACGCCCTGAACAGTCGCTCATTCCGTGATACCGAGCTGCAGGGGCCACGCGCCCCTGCAGCTCGTCTTCCTAATGATGTCCCACCTCTACCTGATTGGCAACATGGGCAGCGGTAAGACCACTGTCGGCACACAGGTTGCCGAGAGGTTAGGGCTGCCGTTCTACGACCTCGACGCGCTTATTGAACAAATGGCAGGCGCGACCATCTCCGAGATTTTCGCCCAACATGGCGAGGCGCATTTCCGAGAACTGGAGACGCGCCTGCTTCAGGAGATTTCCTGCCGAGCCTCTGCAGTGGTCGATACAGGGGGCGGCGCGGTGTTGCGCGCGGCCAATCGGCAACAGATGCGGCAGACAGGCTGGATGGTCTACCTCCACGCCTCACCCGAAACGCTCTGGCAACGCCTGCAGTCGGCGTCCAACCGACCGCTGCTCCGAACCGAAGCCCCCGAAGACACACTCGCGCAGATTGCCCAAGCGCGTGAACCGCTTTACCAAGAGGCAGATTGGACGGTAGAAACCGACGCGCAGACGCCCGACCAAGTCGCCCAGTGCATCACGCGCATCTATCGTCCCACGCCCAGCGCGCCGCTCACAATATCAGTGCTGCCGAACCAACCGCACGGCTACCCCGTCTGGATAGCGCCTGCACTGCGCACTCATAAAGCGGACAGCATCTTGGACGCTGTGCGTCCCACGCGAATCGCGCTCCTCACACACGCACACCTTAAAGGCTGGGCAGAGCCGATACGTGCCCATCTGGAAACTCAGGGCGTCCCCGTTGTGCTACTGACTTTGCGTTCAGGCGAGCGGGTCAAGACGCTTCGCAGCGCGGAGTACCTCTACGCGCTGCTGCTGCAAGCGGGCATCGACCGAAGTGGGCTGCTGATTATTCTGGGCGGCGGTGTGCTGGGCGACTTGGGCGGGTTCGTCGCCGCTACCTACATGCGCGGCGTGCCCTATATGCAGATTCCCACGACTTTGCTGGCGCAGGTCGACTCCAGCGTCGGCGGCAAGGTCGCCGTCGACCTACCCCAGGGCAAGAACCTCGTGGGCGCGTTCCATCAGCCGACGCAAGTGTGGATCGACCCTGAACTGCTGCAAACGCTACCCCCTCGCCACTGGCGCAACGGCTTCGCGGAGATGCTCAAGTACGGCGCGGCGCTCCATCGCGGGCTGTGGCGACGCCTACAGACGATGCTCGAACAAGGCGTCATTTCCCCCAACCGTGTGCGCAAAGACGCCTCGCTCTGGACGCTGCCCATTGCGCAGTGTGTGCGCCTCAAAGCGCAGGTGGTCTCTGAGGACGAACGCGACCTTACAGGCAAGCGCGCCCTGCTGAACTTCGGACACACGGTCGGGCACGCCCTCGAAACCGCGCTGGGCTACCGAGAGTGGCTCCACGGCGAGGCGATAGCCGTCGGGATGCTCGCGGAGGCGGAGCTGGGGCAGATTCTCGGCATCACTCCCACCGAGACCGTACAGGAGTTGCGTGAAACTATCGCCCGCGCAGGGCTGCCGACCTGTCTTCCTCCCGCCGCCGACCCTGACGCACTTATCGACGCGATGCGCCGCGACAAGAAACGCGCAGGCGACTCACTTGGCGTTGTGCTGCTGCATGCGATAGGAAACGCACAACTAACGCCGAATATCGAGACTCGCGCCCTGCGCGA
>JARJMV020000062.1 GCA_029335935.2 bacterium | reverse complement strand
TCGCGCATAGGGTTCACCGACAGGATTGTACCTGAAGTGACCAAGATAATAACTGACCGCCTATGCGCCCTCTCCTCTGAAAGCAGATGCAACCTGGGGTGGCTGGTACCTATCGGCAGCGAGTGGGGTATAATCAGCTTGCTTGAAGGAGGGCGCACCGATGAAACACTTTCTGACAGCGAGCCTTATACTGGCTCTGGGACTGCAGATCGCGATACCGCAACCGAGCCTGCAGTTCAAACTGGAAGGGCTTCGGAACCCCGTGCTGACTCTGGACGGCTCCGACGACAGTAACTGGGTCGTGTTGGGTGCTTCGGACTTTCTCCAAGAGACGGGACTGCTCAAAATCTGGTTCACCCCTGAAGATAAACCTGTCCAACCGCTCTCTATGCCGACATACCGTGCCGTGAACAGCGTGCGCTTCTTGCCGAATCGGGCGATGTTCGCCTACACGGGCGTGGACACCCCTCTAACCCTGATGGATTATCGCGAAGTAGGCGGTTTGTGGGATTGGCGTGTGTGGGCGACGCTGGGCGTGTCGGGCGCTGCGATGGACCTCGCGCCGGAGTTTAGCGCGGCGGCGGTCGCGCAGATGGGGCGCGTGGTGGTGCTGCGCGGCGTGCTGCCTTACACCTTACAGCCCGGTCAAGGCTTTTCGGTGAAGGTGGCGTTCTCGCCCGATGGCGCACTGCTGGCGACGGGCGGCGCGGAGACTTTCGGCGGCTCGGTCAAGTTCTGGCGCGTCGATAATCTGAGCTTGGAGCGGGTGCTTCCAACCGCCGCCGCGGTGGAGTCGCTGGCGTTTTCGCCGAACGGCGCACTGCTGGCAACAGGCGATGCGAACGGCGAGCTGCGCCTGTGGAACCTAAGCAACAACGCCTACCTGCAGGTGCAGGCGCATACGGGCGCGATTCGAGCGGTTCGGTTCGCGCGTGGGGGTGCGTTTCTCGCGACGGGCGGCGACGACGGCTATGTGCGCTTCTGGAGCGCGACCGACCTGTCGCCGCTGGGCGCCATCAACACGCGCGTCGCGCCTCAGTGGGGTGCATATAACAGCGGGCGCGTGCTGAGCCTCTTTATCACGCCCGATGGGCACTACCTCTACACAGGCGGCGACTTCGGACGGTTCGACCGCTGGCGCATCGGCACCCTCGAACACGATAAAGAACTCACGCGCCGATGGAGCATGGCGGGCTTCCGCACGGGAACCCACGAGCTGTGGGTCAGCGAGGCGGAGCAGACGCGCGTCTACAACGCCCAAGGCGCACTCACGGGACGCACGCCGTTGGTGGGCGTCTTCTCCCCCGATAAGCGGTGGGTGATTCAAGGGAACCGTGTCGTGCGCGTTGCCGACGGGCAACCTGTGCTGACCAGTACGAGCGACCTAACAGGCGTGTTCGCCCCCAACTCGGAGTACGCGCTCATCCAGGAGGGGGATACCCTCGCCGCCTACCGCACCGATAGTTGGACGCGCCTCTGGCAACCGCGCGGACAGTATCTGTACCTTCCCGTTCAGTTCAGCCGCGATGGGCGACGGTTCTTGATGGGGTCCAAACTGTACGACACCGAGACGGGCGCCGCGCTGGGGCAATACACGGGCGAGCCGATGGCGCTTTCCCAAGATGGGCAGTTCGTGGCGGAGTACGAGATGGTCGCTCCGCGCACGGCGGAAGTGCGCCTTTATGAAGTGGGCAACCCGACGCCCCGACTGAGCCTGCCCGTCGAGGTCGAGCGCACAGGCGACAACACCCTGGAACTGCAGTTCGCACTGGGCGACCAGCGGCTGTTCTTGCTGAAGGACGACCTGCTGTATGCGTGGGACGCAGCGACAGGCGCGCTTTTGTGGACGATCCCTGTGAATGCACCTGCCACGCTTGCCGTCGCGCCCAACACCCGCTCCCTCGCGATTGTCGAGCGCGACGCGGTTCGGCTCTTCCATGCGGGCACGACCTACCAACCGCGCGTGGAGCTGCTGACAGGGGCGCAGTTCGGCATTCGCGCGGTGGAGTTCTCCAGCGATGGTGCGCGCGTCGCGGTGGAGATAGCAGACAGTAGCGTGGCGGTGTTCACGACGCCGTTTGTTGCAGGCGATGTGGACGGCGACGGCTGCGTGGACGACCGCGACTTGCTGAGCGTGCTGTTCGCGTTCGGCAGTCAGGGCGGAGCGGCGGATGTGAACAACGACGGTATCGTGGACGACGCGGACCTGCTGAGCGTGCTGTTCGCGTTCGGCGGCGGGTGCTGAGTGCCTCACTTGTCTTACCCATCTCCTGCTCTGCGGGAGAGGGCGTCCGAGAAGTCGGGGGGGTAGCCTCCCTCCCTTTCTCCTACGATGTAGGACAGGGGGAGAAGACTTTGGTGTCAGGTATAATTCTTCCGCTATGCCGAAGCCCAAGCATGCCGAGCCGAAGCTGGTGAATATCGAAATCAACGGCGTTCCTCTGCAAGTGCCTGAAGGCGAGCTGCTGGTGGAAGCCGCTAAGCGTGTTCAAGCCGATATTCCGATATTTTGCTATCACAAGTATATGAAACCTGTGGGCATGTGTCGTATGTGCCTTGTGGAGGTGGGCTATAAGCAACCCGACGGCAGCGTGCGCAAAATGCCCAAGCCACAGACCTCTTGCTCACTCCCCTGCACGGAGGGACTGGTCGCGTGGACGGAGACGGAGCAGATTGTCAAAGACCGTCGTGCTGTGCTGGAGTTCTTGCTGATCAACCATCCGCTGGACTGCCCGATTTGCGATCGGGGCGGCGAATGCCCGTTGCAGAACAACACGCAGTTCTACGGACCCTCTACCAGCCGCTACATCGAAATTAAGCGCCACTTGCCCAAGTCGTTCCCGCTGTCGAGATATGTTGCGCTGGACTTGGAGCGGTGCATCCAGTGCGGACGGTGTGTGCGCTTCACCGAAGAGGTGTCGGGCGATTCGCAACTGGCGTTCCTGTTCCGTGGCGCGCAGACGCAGCCGCACACATTCCAACTCACCGAGTTCACCAGCCGATTCAGTGGGAATGTCATCGAGATTTGCCCCGTCGGCGCGCTCACCAGCCGTACTTATCGCTTCCGCGCTCGACCGTGGGACATCACGACCCAGAAGACCGTCTGCACGATGTGTTCCAACGGCTGCACGCTATATGCCGATAGCCGCGCGGGCAAAGTGGTGCGCTTCAACGCTCGCGAGAACCCTGCCGTGAACGAGACTTGGACCTGCGATAGAGGGAAGTTCGAGCAGACCTACATGCACGCGCCCGACCGTATCTTGCAGCCGATGCGACGACGCGGCAAAGAATGGGAGCCGATTTCGTGGGGCGAGGCTTACGAACTCATCCTGCAACGCGCCAGCACCCAGAGCAGCGGACGCGCCGTCGCCGGGCTGGCAGGACACCGACTGAGCAACGAATCGCTCTATTTCTTCCAGAAACTGATGCGCGGCGTGTTCCAAACGAACCACATCGACCACCGCGTCACCCGCTACCAAGCCGCGCTCACCGAGCCGCCCGTGCAGAACGAGTATCGCGACCTGGAAGCCGCCGCGACCGTGCTGGTGTTCGGCACAGACTTAGCCGATGAGCAGCCGATGGTGTTCCTGCGAATGCGCAAAGCCAACCGCCACTACGGTGTGTCGGTCATCGTGGCGTATCCGCGCATGAACGCGGTGGAAGAGTTCGCCGCGCACAGCCTCCGCTACCATGCAGGCACCGAAGACGCCCTGCTGAAAGGGCTACTCCATGCGCTGTTGAAACAGTTGCCCAGCGCAGATACCGAACCGCTTCGCTCGCGCGTCGCCGCCTGCACCCCAGAATGGACACAGGCGCACACGGGCGTACCCGCCGAGCAACTCCAAGCAGTGGCGCAACATATCGCTCAGTCGCCCAGTCTACTCATCCTCGCGGGCGAGAAGACGCTCAACCACCCCTTCGCGAAGGAGGTGGTCGAGTGGCTGCACGCGCTGAACCGCCTCACAGGCAACGACGCGCGCGAGGAGGGCGGGCTGAACCTGATGCCCACAGGCGCGAACCAACAGGGCGCACTGGAACTGGGCGTTGCGCCACACCTGCTGCCTGGCTATGCACGAGTGGACGACGCGCTGGCGCGCGCGCGCTTCGAACAGGCTTGGGGACTGCCGCTACCTGCTCACACAGGGCTAACCACCGACGAAATCTTCCAAGCCTGCTTGGACGGCGAGGTAGATATGCTCTATCTCGCTGGCGCAGACCCCGTTAGCGAGCATTACGACCCCACCCTGGCGGAGCGCGCCCTGCGCGCGTGCGAATTTGTCGTGGTGCAGCACACCCGCCTGACCGAGAGCGCACGCTATGCCGACCTCCTGCTCCCTGCGTGTCCGTTCACCGAGTACGAGGGCACATTCACGAACTGGGAACGGCGCGTGCAGCGATTCTGGCAGGCGCACCCGCCTCAGGGCGAGGCAAAACCCGACTGGCAGGTGTTCGCCGAGCTGTGGCTACGCACGCAACGACAGACGCCACCCTTCAACGCCCGCGAAGTGATGCAAGAAATCGCGCAGCTGGTTCCATCCTTCGCCAACTGCCGCTACGAATCGCTGGGCGAAACAGGCGCGCGATTGCCCTGAGCAGGCGTGTCCCATAGAGGCTATCTCGGCAACCGAAACCATCCATCCTCACTCCGACCCCCTCTCTCATGCAGTGAGAGAGGGGGCTTTGTCGCGGTTCGGGCGCGTGGCGACGGCGGCTTAACACGCTCTTTAAGTACCGTTCGGTAAGCTTGGGGTATTATGGAGGATGCTATGGAACATTTGACACGGCGTGAGGTGCTGAAAGGACTCGGCACGGCGACCATAGGCGCAGCGGCGTGGCTCACTCTGCGCAGCACGATGGATGCTTCGCCCAATCCTCAGCGTCAGCGCGTACTGCGCGTCGCTCACCTGACCGATACCCATATCGCGCCAGAGGGGTTCTCCCTACGCGGGTTATTCAACTGTCTGAAAGCAGTGGACGAAACGCAACCTCGTCCAGACCTGCTGTTGTTCGGCGGCGACGCCGTCTCGGATGTGTTCGCTCAAAACGAGGAACGCGCGAAGGTATTGCTCGACCTCTGGGGCCGCATCGTCAAAGAGCGGCTGCCCATCCCCACGCGCTTCTGCATCGGCAACCACGATGTGTGGGGCTGGAACAAGGAGCGCAGCGGCTGCACCGGCAACGAACCCAAGTTCGGCAAGAAGTGGATTATGGAACTGTACGAGTGGGAGAAACCCTACTACAGCTTCGAGCAGGCGGGCTGGAAGTTTCTGGTGCTGGACAGCACTTTTCCGCACGGCGACGGCTACAAAGCGCGCTTAGACGACGAACAGTTCGAGTGGCTCAAGGGCGAGTTGCAGCGCACCCCCGCCACAGTGCCGATACTGGTGCTGTCGCATATGCCCCTCGTGTCGGCATGCGCGCTGTTCGACGGTGAGAACGAGAAATCTGGCGACTGGGTCGTGCCCGGCGCATGGGTGCATATCGACGCCCGACGCATCGTGGAGCTGTTCCACTCATACAAAAACGTCAAACTGTGCCTGAGCGGACACATCCACCTGTTCGACCGCGTGGTGTATAACAACATCACTTACATCTGCGACGGCGCGGTGAGCGGGCGTTGGTGGGGCGGCAACTACCATCAGACGCCGCCCGGCTGGGGCTTGATCGACCTCTACGACGACGGCTCGTTCGAACACGAGTATCGCAGCTTCGAGTATCCCATTCCGACAGGCGGCTAACCCTGAGCTGCTTGGTGAATGGCTAAGACTCGTTGGAGTAGTGGCTCCATCTGCTCCAGTGGGTACTGCGTGGCGGCGTCGGACAGAGCGCGTTCGGGGTCGGGGTGCGTCTCCATAAACAGCGCGTCGATTCCGACGGCGACGGCTGCCCGCGCGAGCGGCTCAATCGCGCTCCGATTGCCCCCCGACTGCTTGCCCGCGCCGCTCGGACGCTGCACGCTATGCGTCGCATCGAACACCACAGGCACGCCGAACCCGCGTAGGATGGGCAGCCCCGCCATATCGACAATCAGCGTATTGTAGCCGAAGCTGGTTCCGCGCTCGGTGAGTAAGATGCCCGACGCGCCGAACGCCTGCAACTTCGCCACGATGTTGCCCGCGTCCCACGGCGCCAGAAATTGACCCTTCTTGACATTCACGGGCTTACCTGTGTGCGCCGCCGCCGCCAGCAAGTCCGTCTGCCGACATAGAAACGCAGGGATTTGCAGCAAGTCCACCACCTGCGCCGTCAGCGACG
>JARJMV020000049.1 GCA_029335935.2 bacterium | reverse complement strand
GGTGGGGTGGGAGATAATTTTAGAAGTCGTCGAAGTCGCCGCCCCCACCAGGCGTCGGCTCCGCTTTCTTTTCGGGCTTCTCCGCGACCATCGCTTCAGTGGTCAGCACCAGCCCAGCGATTGAAGCGGCGTTCTCCAGCGCGGCACGGCTGACCTTGGCAGGGTCGATGATACCCGACTTCACCAGGTCTACCAATTCGCCTGTGCGCGCGTCGAGCCCCTCATGCTTGCCGAGCGACTTGACCTTCTCGACAATCACGGAGCCTTCCAGCCCGGCGTTCTCGGCAATCTGGCGCAGCGGCTCTTCCAACGCGCGGCGCAGGATATTGACGCCTGTGCGCTCGTCGTCGGTGTCGCCGATGCCGTTGAGCGCGTCTTGCGCCAGCAGGAAGATTTTGCCGCCGCCAGGCACGATGCCTTCCTCTACCGCCGCGCGTGTGGCGGACAGCGCGTCCTCGAAGCGGTGCTTCTTCTCCTTCAGCTCGGTCTCGGTCGCCGCGCCGATTTTCAGCACTGCCACGCCGCCCGACAACTTCGCCAGACGCTCCTGCAGCTTCTCGCGGTCGTAGCTGCTCTCAGTGGTCTCGATGAGGCGTTTGATTTGATTGATGCGCCCCATCACGGCTTCCTGCGAGCCTGCGCCCTCGATAATCGTGGTCTCCTCTTTGGCGATCACGACCTTCTTCGCCTGACCGAGCATATCGTGCGTTACATTCTCCAGCTTGATGCCCAAGTCTTCGGAGATGAACCGCCCGTTAGTTAGGATGGCGATATCCTCAAGCATCGCTTTGCGTCGCTCGCCGAAGCCGGGAGCTTTCACAGCAGCGACCTGCAGCACGCCGCGCAGCTTGTTCACCACCAGCGTCGCCAGCGCGTCGCCGTCCACATCCTCGGCGATAATCAGCAGCGGGCGTCGCGCCTGCGCCACACGCTCCAGCACGGGCAGCAGGTCTTGCGCTGAGCTAATCTTCTTCTCGTGGATTAGGATAAGCGCGTCCTCCAGCACCGCCTCCATACGCTCGGGGTCGGTGATGAAGTAGGGCGAGATGTAGCCCCGATCGAACTGCATCCCCTCCACGATTTCGAGGGTGGTCTGCGTGCCTTTGGATTCTTCGATGGTAATCACGCCGTCCTTGCCGACTTTGTCCATCGCTTCAGCAATCATCTTGCCGATTTCGGGGTCGTTGCCTGCGATGGTGGCGACATACTCAATCTGCTCGCGCTCGGTCACGGGGATGGCGTGTTCCTTGATGGTCTCGACGGCTTTGGCGACGGCTTTTTCGATGCCGCGCTTGAGGGCAATCGGGTTGCCGCCTGCCGCTACATAGCGCATGCCTTCGTTCACCAGCGCTTGCGCCAGCACCGTGGCTGTGGTCGTGCCGTCGCCCGCCACATCGTTGGTCTTGGACGCGACCTCGCGGCACAGCTGCGCGCCCATATTTTCCCACGGGTCGGAGAGCTCAATCTCTTTGGCGACGGTCACGCCGTCTTTGGTAATGATGGGCGCGCCCCACTTGCGATCCAGCACCACATTGCGCCCTTTCGGACCGAGGGTCACCTTTACCGCGTTGGCGACCTTGTTCACACCGCGCTCAAGGGCGCGGCGAGCCTCTTCCTCGAACTTCAGCATCTTTGCAGGCATAGTTTGCACCTCCTGTAATTAGTGTTCGCGAATTGCGTAGATTTGATCCTCATCGAGGATGAGGTACTTCTTACCCTCGTACTCGAACTCACTGCCAGCGTACTTGGAGAAGACGACGCGCTGTCCGACCTGCACGGTCATCGGCGCGCGTTCACCAGTGTTGAGCAAGCGTCCGGGTCCGATAGCGACGACCTTGCCTTCCTGCGGGCGTTTCTTGGCGGTGTCGGGCAGGATGATGCCTGCCTCGGTCTTCTCGTCCTCCTCCAGCAGCTCAATCACAACCTTGTCATTAAGCGGTCTGAAAGTCATCCGCAAATCACCTCCTTAGGGTCTGGATTTGAACCTAAATTTAGCACTCTCAAGGCTTGAGTGCTAATTTGAGGATACCCCAAAGGGGTGGGGTGTTGTCAAGGGGGGCTACGCTGGCCTATCGCATTCGTATCATCCCTGAGGAACGCTGGCATCCACTCGTAGAGTGGCTGGCTCAGCAAGGGCTGTCGCTAAAAGCGCCGACGCCCCAGACGCCCTATGCGATGGTAGACGGCACAGGGGTAGGCTACGCGACGCCGTTTGACGCGCCGTTTCGTCGGGGGACAGAGATACGGCGATTGCGGGCGCGTGTGGAGGCGCATCCTGAGGTGTTGCGAGGTCGTTCTCGGATAGAGCCGGTGTTTGGGAGCGTGAAGAGTGCGTATGGAAGTTATGTGAGTTCGCGTTCGTGGCGTGGCACGCAGGTTTGGGTGTGGCGGATGTTGGTGTTGTGGAACTTGGTAGGGCTGGTGCAGGTGGGGGGGGCGATTGGATGGTTTTGTGTCTTTTTGTGTGGCTCACCCGATTTTTCGAACACCCTCCCAAACCCTTGACAAAACGGCAAAAACCATGCTATAATAAGCTTAACCATATGCTATTGTGCTTATGGTGACCGACGGAGGTAAAACTGATGATGCATAGCTACCGCTCGCGTGGTTTCACGCTGATTGAGCTACTGGTCGTAATCGCGATTATCGCCATCTTAGCGGCGATACTGTTCCCTGTGTTTGCGCAGGCGCGTGAGAGTGCGCGCAAGACCCAGTGTCTGAGCAATACGCGCCAGATAGGCACTGCTGTGATGATGTATGTACAAGACTACGACGAGACCTTCTTTGTGCAGCCTTGGCCCGGCGGCTGCGCGGAGACAGGCTACTTCACGAACAACCCGAACCAGCCGCGCCAGCACTGGGCAACCATGCTCTACCCCTACATTAAGAACGGGGGCATCTTCGACTGCCCCAGTTATTCGGGCACAACCTTTATCGCAGCGTATGCGCTATGGGAGTGCGGACGGGGTCAGAATAGCCCACGCATCGTGCCGTTCGTAGAGTACGGGCTGAACGAAGTCATTTTCGGCAACGCGGGCGCGAACGGCGTGCCCATCCCGACGCCTTTAGCCAAGCTACAGGAAGCCGCCAGTATTGGCATCATCGCGGACAACTCCTACATCTACAGCTGGCGCGTCTGCATGGTCGGACCTGCCGATAGCCAGAACTTCCGCAAGTATTGGCCCGAAGGGCGCAACGGCTGGGAGTTCTATCAAGGTCGCCCGCGCCATCAGGGGGGTATGAACTTCGTGTATGCAGATGGGCATGCGAAGTGGGCGCGCGCGGCAGACAGCCCTGGCAATCGCCCCGACTACGAGAAGGGCTACTACCCCGTGTTGATGAGCGACGGGCGGTTCCCGAACCAAGCCGCGTGCGAGAACTCGCCCGACTAAGCAAGGAGACGCCTATGAAGCAGGAGATACCCACAGGGATTGTCGTCGCAGTGATCGCAGCGATTGTGCTGGTGGTGGGGTTCTTCTTGTATCGTTCGTGGACGGGCGGTACGCAAGGGGAAGGTCGCCCAGGCGAGGTGCAAGCGGCGCCCCCCGTGCCTAGCGGCGGCGCGCCGCCGACTGCGCCACCCAGCGGCTACTAAACACAGGCGCGAGGGCGCTCCTGCCCTCGCGCGCTATTCAGACGCGCTGCTGGTCTCCTCTGCCGTTTCCTGCTCGATACCCTTCGGCGCAGCCACTGAAGCAATCGTAAGATCGGGGTCGTCCAGCACTTGCACGCCTGCAGGTATCGTCAAATCGCGCAGGTGGATAGAATCGCCAAAGTTCTGCAACGGCTCCAAACTCACATGGATGGCTTCAGGGATCTGCGTGGGCAAGCACTTCACCCGCAACTTCTCAATCGAGTGGATGAGCACGCCACCCGACTTGACCGCCAGCGACTCGCCCTCCAGCACGAGGGGCACTTCGGCTTCAACAGGTTCGTCCATCGCCATCGCCCAGAGATTCACATGCCGAATCCGCGCCGTGATAGGTTCGCGATCGACCTCGCGTAGCAAGGTGTTGAGCCGCTCGCCGTTCAACTCCACTTCAATCAGATGCGTTCTGCCCGCTTGCTGCAGGACACGCGACAGCACGCGCTCCTCGAACTGCACGGGCGTCGACTCGCCGCTCGAACGGAACACCACGCCGGGCACATAGCCCTGTCTTAGTAATCGCTTCGCCTGCTTGCCTAACAGTTCGCGTGGCTCCGCCTTGATTGAATAACTGGTCGCCATGGTATGCCTCCTATTTTCGGAGAGATTATACCTGAGTGGACGCCCATAGCTGACAGGATAGGATATTCAGCGCCAAGCGCGAATTGGCAGACACAGGAGGCGCAGCGATGCGTATTGTGAATATTCATCTACGGTTATTGGAATATCCGCTGGAGACGCCGTTTTACCCTGCTTGGCTGCCGGGCTATCCCCAGACCGCGCACCGCGTGCATCTGCTCACTCTGGAGACTGATGAGGGCATCAAGGGCTATGCAGCGGGCGTAGCGTTTATGCGTGAAGGCAGCGGGCTGCAGCAACTGCTCATGCCGTTCCTGTTCGGGCGCGACCCGATGCAAGTGGAGGAGGTAGTGCAAATCGCGCGTTCCGCGACCTTCTTGGGGCTACGCTTGTGGTGGATTGAAATGGCGTTCTGGGACATTATCGGTAAGGCAGTCGGTCAGCCTGTCTACCGATTGCTGGGGGGCTATCAGGAGCGCGTGAAAGCCTATGCCAGCACAGGCGAACTGCAAAGCCCCGAACAGCGGCTGGACTACATCGCCGAAATCTACCAGATGGGCATTCGTGCGGTGAAGCTGCGCTTTCACCACTGGGATTGGCGCGAGGATTTGAAAGTCGCCGAAGCAGTGCGCCTGCGCTACCCCGACATAGAGATTATGGTCGACGCGAACATGGGTTGGCGCGTGGCAGGGATGGCGCCCGCGCCCCAGTGGGATGTCGCCACTGCAGCCCAAGTAGCACAGGCGCTGGCGGAGTTGGGAGCGCGCTGGCTGGAGGAGCCGCTCGATAAGCACGACTACGAGGGCTATCGCCGCCTGCGCGAGAAGTCGCCCATTCCTATCGCCAGCGGCGAAATGAACCAAGACCTGCACGAGTTCCGCGAGTACCTCACCCGCGACGCGCTCGATGTGCTGCAACCCGATGTCGCGCTCTCAGGCGGCATCCTAACAGGCAAGAAAATCGCAGCGATGGCGGAAGCGTTCGGCAAGCAGGTGGCGCCCCACCTTGGACTAATGGGCTGGGACTCGCCGCGAACCTGCAGCTGATGGGCGCGTGCCCCAACTGCCACTGGGCGGAGTTCCCCTATGAGCCACCCGGCTGGAACCTGCAGGCGCGCGACTTCTTCCTCACCGAACCGATTGCCCCCGACGCGGAAGGCTACCTGCCCGTGCCCAATAAGCCCGGACTGGGCGTCGACATCGATGAGGAAACGGTGCAGCGCTACACCGTGTCGGACTGAAGTTCACTATGCCATACCCAGCTTCTGGAGCATCTTGGGGGAGGCGGGGCGCTCCCTTCCGCTCCACCAGCACGCCGTCGATGAGTTCATAGCAGTCATCTTCGTCGGTACCCCAGTGGGTATCCTGTTAAGCGATGAGCCGACCGAGCTGGGACGAGTATTTTATGCAGATTGCGCACATGGTGGCGACGCGGGCGACCTGTCCGCGTCGGAGCGTCGGTGCAGTGATTGTATTGGACAAGCGCATCTTGGCGACGGGCTACAACGGCGCGCCGATTGGACTGGCGCACTGCACCGAGGTCGGCTGCCACATCGTGGCGGGGCACTGCATCCGCGCCCTACACGCCGAGCAGAACGCGATTCTCCAAGCTGCGCTGAACGGCGTCTCCACGCGCGGCGCGACCATCTATGTCACCTGTCAACCGTGCAACCACTGCGCGAAGATGATTATCAACGCGGGCATCGAGCGCGTGGTGTTCGAGGGCGACTATCCCGACGAATTCGCGCTTGAACTCTTCGCAGAGGCAGGCACAACGCTGCACCGCTACAAAGACGGTGTGCTGATGCCCATCGACCTGACGCCTTTCAAGCCGCAACGATGAAAACAATCACAGCGGTCTTCATCCTGTCGCTGTTGACCACCTACCTGCTGACCCCTTGGGTGCGGCGATTGGCGCTACGGTTCGGCGTGATGGATGTGCCCGATGCGCGGCGCGTCCACCGAGAGCCAACTCCACGCTGGGGTGGGCTTGCCATCTACATCGGCGTCACGGTCGGCATGCTGGCGGGGCTGGCGCGTCTCTATCTGCTTGCTCCGTCCGACACGGTGTTCCTCGAACGCGCCCTGCAGTTTCTCGGCTTGCTGATGATCGGCACAGGCGTGCTAATTGTCGGCATGTTAGACGACCTAAAGCAGTTCTCCGCGCTGATACAGATGGGCGCGCTGTTGTTGGCGGGGCTGCTGGTGCAGCTGTTCGGCGTGCAGATTGAAGGGTTCGCCGCGCCGATTGGCGGCAAGTTCAGCGGGGCGCAGTGGGTCTCCTTAGGTGCCTGGACAATCCCCATCACCGCGCTGTGGATTTTCGTGATTAGCAAGACGATGGACACGATCGATGGTCTGGACGGCTTGGCGGCGGGCGTGAGCGCGATTGCGGCGCTCGCACTCGCGTTGATGGCGCTGCAGGCGGCGGATATTTTAGACCAGCCCTACCCGAACTGGCTGATTGCCATCACCGCAGCGGCGATAGCAGGCGCGGCAGGAGGGTTCCTGCGCTACAACTTCAACCCGGCGCGTATCTTCATGGGCACAGGGGGCGCACAGTTTCTGGGCTTTATGCTCGGCGGTCTGTCGGTCATCGGCGCGTTCAAGACTGCCACCGCGTTCGCGATTCTTATCCCGATGCTGGTGTTCGGGCTGCCCTTGCTGGACGCAGGGCTTGCCGTCGTGCGCCGCGCTCTTAGCGGCCAGCCCATCTATCAACCCGATAAGAAACATATCCACCACCAACTGCTGGAGCGCGGTCTCACCCAGCGTCAAACCGTGATTATCCTCTATGGCGTGGCGGCAGCGATGGCTATCGTGGCGATTATCCTGTTCCGACGCGCCGTCGGCTGACGCCGTAAGGTAGAATCTCGCCATGCTTGGCACAGGAGGCTTGGCTTGATGGTACGAGTGCGCTACGCGCCCAGCCCCACGGGTATGCCCCATGTGGGCAACATTCGCACCGCGCTGTTCAACTGGGTGTTCGCCCGTCACCACGGGGGACAATTCATCGTGCGAATCGAAGACACCGACCGCAACCGCTATGTGGAAGGCTCCGAACAAGCCATTCTCAACTCGTTGCGCTGGCTCCGACTCGACTGGGACGAGGGACCCGAAGTCGGCGGCCCGCACGCGCCTTATTACCAATCGCAGCGGCTGGAGATTTATCATCGGATTGCGCACCAGCTCGTGGACGACGGCAAGGCGTATAAGTGCTTCTGTAGCGCCGAGGAGGTGGAGCAGATGCGCGCCCAGCAGCGCGCTCAAGGCGCCGCGCAGACCATGTACGACCGACGCTGCCGCAAGCTCACCCCCGCCGAAGTGAAAGCCCGCGAGAACGACGGGCTGCCCTATGTCATCCGCTTCAAAATGCCCCTGGAAGGCACAGTGGCGTATGACGACCTAATCCACGGACGCACCGAGTTCCAAAACAAGCTCACGGACGATTTCGTGATGCTCAAATCGGACGGTTTCCCGACCTACCACCTCGCGAATGTGGTGGATGACCACCTAATGGCGGTGACGCATGTGCTGCGCGGCGACGAATGGGTCTCCAGCATGCCGCGCCACTTGAACCTCTACCGTGCGCTCGGCTGGGAGCCACCGCAGTTCGCGCACCTACCCCTGCTTCTGGGACCCGACAAGCAGAAACTCTCCAAGCGACATGGCACCACCGAGTTCACCGAGTTCATCCGACAAGGCTACCTATCGGAGGCGATGTTCAACTTCTTGGCGATTTGCGGCTGGAACCCCGGCGACGACCGCGAAATCCTCTCGCGCGAGGAGATTATCGCCCTGTTCAGCATCGAGCGCATCTCAGATAACCCGTTCGTGTTCCACCACGATAAGCTGCTCTGGATGAACGGACACTACATTCGCGAGTTGCCCAAAGAGCGGCTCATCGAACTGTGCCTGCCCTACCTTCAAGAGGCGGGGCTAATCCCCCCGACCCTGAACGCCGATACCCGCGCCTATGTGGAGCGGGTCGTGCCGCTGGAGCAGGAAAAGATGAAACTACTAAGCGACGCGCCGCGCCTACTGGACTTCTTCTTCCGCGACGACTACCCCATCGACGAAGCGGCGGTGCGTAAGTGGTACGGCGAGCCCCATATCCCGCAGATGCTGGAGGAGTTAATCCGTCGCTACGAGGCGCTGGAGCCGTTCACCACGCCCGAAATCGAGCGCGTGACCCGCGAAGTGATTGCGTGGCTGGGCGTGAAAGGCGGCGAGGTCATCCATCCCACGCGCATCGCCCTCAGCGGACGCGCTACAGGACCCAGTCTCTTCGAGATGATAGAGGCATTGGGTAAGCCGCGCGTGCTGCAACGCCTACGCCAAGCCCAACGCTGGGTGTTCCGCAAGTAGATGGATTGGCTGCGCAAGGCTTGGAACTATCCGCTGTTTCGCATCGGCGCGAGCGAGCTCACGGTCAGCGTCGTGGCGACCCTAATCCTCAGCTTCGTCGCACTCTACCTCATCACGCTGTGGCTCAAGCGGCTCGTGGCGCGGCGACTGCTTGCGCGCACCAGCTTAGATTTAGGCGCACGCGAAGCGGTCGGCTCGCTGCTGCGCTACCTCGTGCTGTTTCTGGGCGGTGTCGCCATCGTTCAAAGTGCAGGGGTGGACCTGACCGCGCTGAATGTGCTTGCAGGCGCCATCGGCGTCGGCGTCGGATTCGGACTGCAAAACATCGCGAACAACTTCATCAGCGGTCTGATTATCTTGGTGGAGCGGCCTATCAAAGTCGGCGACCGCGTGGAGGTGGGCAACATCGACGGGCGTGTCGTCGCGATTGGCGCGCGCGCTACCACTGTCATCACCAACGACAATATCGCCGTGATTGTGCCTAACTCACGCTTCATCGCCGAACCTGTGGTGAACTGGACTCAGAACGACCCGCGCGTGCGGTTCAAAATCCCGATCGGCGTGGCGTATGGGAGCGACCTGCGTCAGGTGGAGCGTCTCTTGCTGGAAGTCGCCGCCGAGCATCCCGATGTACATCCCGAACCTGCGCCCGTGGTGCGCCTGATGAAATTCGGCGATAACGCCATCGAGTTCGAACTGCGCGTGTGGAGTACGACGCTCGTTCACAAACGCGGCAAACTCATTAGCGACCTCAACTTCGCTATCTACGAGAAGTTCCAACAGCACGGGGTGGAAATCCCCTTCCCCCAGCGCGAGGTTCGCCTGCGACATGTGGATTAGCGTTCCCCCCGCGCACAGCGCGCGTCTGCATAGGTGTATCCCAGCGCGCGACAACAATCTTACCTCAAACCCTACCGAAAGCTGTACGAACCTCTTGCATCGATACGCCCTGCAGGGGTATAATACCCGTGTGAGCCGACATAGCTCAGTGGCAGAGCGACGCACTCGTAATGCGTAGGTCGTGGGTTCAAGTCCCACTGTCGGCTCCAGCCTATTGCCGTGACCGTTCTGCAGCGCATCCTGGAGACGAAACGCGAGGAGTTGGACACCCGACGCCGAGCAACGCCACTGACCGAGCTGAAAGCGCGCCTATCAGACCTGCCGCCGACGCGCGGATTTCACTTCGCTCTGCGCAACACCAAGAACCCCATCGCGCTTATCGCTGAGATTAAGCGCGCCTCGCCCAGTAAAGGCGTCATTCGCGAGGACTTCGCACCCGCCGCGATTGCCGAGCAGTACCACCGAGCCAGCGCCGATGCACTCAGCGTGCTAACCGACGAGCCCTATTTTCAGGGTAAACCCGAAAACTTATACATCGCTCGCCAAGCCGTGCCCCTCCCTGCCCTGCGCAAAGACTTCATCCTCGACGAGTATCAAGTGTACGAGAGCCGCACACTACAGGCTGACGCACTCTTGCTGATTGTCGCCGCCCTGCCCGACCGCAAGCAGCTCCATGACCTGCGCATACTCGCAGAATCGCTAAGTATGGACGCGCTGGTGGAGGTGCATGACGAGTGGGAGTTGGAGACGGCGATCGAATCGGGCGCAACGCTGGTCGGCGTGAACAATCGCGACCTGCGTACCTTCGAGGTGTCGCTGGAGACCACCTTCCGACTGCTGCGCTACTTCCCAGAGGGGGTCACGCGCGTCAGCGAGAGCGGTATCGAGACGGCCGAGCAGGTGCGACGCTTGCACGCGGCAGGTGTGGACGCGATACTGGTGGGTGAGACGCTGATGCGCGCGGGCGACCCGGTCGAAACCGTGCGCGAGTGGATGGACGCCTGCCGATGAGAATCGCCCTGCTACATACCAACGACGCACACAACCGCTGGAACGAGGCGTTCACCACGCGATTGCACACGCTCAAAGTGCAATATAACGCTTTAATGTTAGACTCTGGCGACTGCATCCGCTCGGGCAATCTCGGCATTCCCATGCGCCCCGAGCCGGCGTGGGAGTGGATGCGTCAGGCGGGATACGACGCCGTGACGATTGGCAATCGCGAGTTCCACTTGTTGCCAGTGGGTTTCGCTGCGAAGACTCGCGGTGCGCCCTGCCCCCTGCTCTGCGCCAACCTCTACGCCAAGCAAACCGACACGCCCATACCTGTGCAGCCCGTGTGGCGGCGTGAGCATCAAGGTGTGCGCGTGGCAGTGCTGGGCTTGACTGTGCCGATGGTCACCCCGCGCATGCAGGCTGCTGCGCTCAGCGCGTATCTGTTCCATGCGCCGATTGAGACCGCGCGACAGTGGGTTCCGCGCCTGCGCTCAGAGGCAGATTTACTGATTGCTCTGACCCACATCGGCGTCCAGAACGACCGTAGCTTGGCGCAAGCGTGTCCCGAGATCGATATTATCTTAGGCGGGCACTCGCACACGCCCATCTTCCCCCCAGAGCAGGTGAACGGCGTGTGGATGAGCCAGTCGCCGCCGTTTTGCAAGGGCGCGACGCTGCTGATACTGACCCGCGAGGGCGAGCGTTGGCAACTGGAAACTCGGCGCGAGGAGTTTCTCCCCGCGCCCAGCCGTTAGTTCAAGTCCATCAGCTCATCGGTTCGGGGGTCGCCGTCGCGGTCGATGTTGCCCAAGTTGCGCTGGCGATGCGGCGCGAAACCGTCCTCCATCCGCAACGCGGGCTTGAACGCCTTCGCGTGCCCATCACACCACAACACATTCCCCATCCCGTTGTGTCTGCCGTGAAAAGTGGGATTGTCGTAGGAGGGCGGCTCCAAGAACCCCGTGCCCTCAAACACGGGCGCGCCCTGACCCCAAGTGCGCCACTGCGCGCTGTCGGCAATCCACACAGTCTCCGCTACCGCGTTAATGCTCGCCAACGAGACCGCTATCGGCGTGTAGGTCGGCGGGTTCGCAGGACTAAGATAGACATAGTTGTAGCCATAGCCCAGCTGCCCATACGCAAACGAGCGGTTCTCGCGGAACGAAGGACAAGCTTGTATCTCGGCGTTGCGCATGTATGGATGGATAAAGCTCCGCTGGGTGTCCACACGCAGGTTCTGGCGGTCCACATACCCCCACCAGTAGTGCGACCAGTCGTCGTAGGCAATCGGGAACAACCGCTCGTCGTAGTCTTGGGCGTATTGCAAACCTGCCAGCCCAATCTGTCGGAGGTTGCTCAAACACGAGGTCTGACGCGCCTTCTCGCGCGCCTGTGCAAACACGGGGAACAGGATCGCCGCCAAGATGGCGATTATCGCGATTACGACCAGCAGCTCAATCAGCGTGAAGCCATACGTTCGGCTCGCTCGTGCATGTTGTACCATCATCTAATCCCTCCACATAGTGTTGGCTATGTGGGCGGGACGAAATTGCGCGTGGACTTCGTAGCACGGACATTCCTGTCCGTGCTCTGTGCTGGTAGCACGGACATTCCTGTCCTTGCGCAGAGCTGGTAGCACGGACATACCTGTCCTAGCGCTCTGCGTGTCGCCCGGACATTCCTGGACTTGCGCACAGCTTCAAGAACGTACATACATGTCGGTGCTCTTTGCGTGTAGCGCGCACACTCAAAACATTGCG
>JARJMV020000027.1 GCA_029335935.2 bacterium | reverse complement strand
ATACTATTCTTGGCATGGTTTATCGTGGTAGACCCCAACACGATGGGGGTACAAAACGTAATCCCCGATTACGGCGGCTTCATTTTCGGTCAGATTCCCTCCGCGGTGCTGAGTGTGGTCTCGGGTGATGACAATCTGATCCTGTTAGGCTTCCACAATGGACTCGTGGTAGCCATCAATTCGACGATCTTCGACTACGCCTGGTTTACCACGATTCCTGCCTTGAGCGACACTGGCAACGGTCCTGAGGTTCCATCCGACTCGGTGGATCGTCCGATTGCGATAACATCCAATGGTCAGACGGCGATTGTGTGCGGTTCGAATAGCGGGCGCGTGTACGGCGTCGCGATGGCGGACGGCACGCGCCAGTGGGAGTACCGCGCCGACCGCCCGATTATGGCGGGACCGTCTATCGGACCCGACCCGAACAACGCGAACGAGGACACCGTGTATGTCGTGGTGCGCCACTCCAACACGCAGAGCGCGATTCACGCTATTCGCGCGTCGGATGGGGCGCAAAAATGGGTGCGCGTGCTACCGAATGTGAGCCGGTGCAACCCCACCATCGACCAAAACGGCGTGCTGTATATCGGCGACGAGCGAGGGTTCCTCTACGCGATTAACCCGAACAACACGCCCAAATGGCAGCTCTATTTAGGCTCGCCCATCCGCACCGCGCCTGTGTTGGCGCTGGACCCAAATGTCAACCCGAACCCGAACAATCTCGGTGCGCTCTATGTGGCGACCTCGAATCGTTTCCTGTACGCGATTGTGGATAGCTCGACGCTCTCCACGAACATCTCGCCCGGAACCCTGCCGCGTCAAGGCGGCGCGATTGGACGCTAATCGGTGTGGGGCGGCTGCCGCCCCCCACCCCTTGCAATTCTTGCATGTGAGGTATAATCAGATTCGACCATCGAAGCAACTTTCCCAACGCCGCGCGTCCGCGCAGGCTGACAACGGGTAGCAACACCCTGAAATCGGACGGTACTTACTATGAGAAGACGGACACGCACAACTACCTCTGAAGACCTTACGGAGTCGCTGAACGACACGACCCCTGTGCCGACTGCCGCGAACGGCGCGGGCGAGACCCTTGAAGTGGAGATGCGCCCCAAAGCCACCAAAGAGGCGACCAAAGACGGCGTCGACTTCAAGCAGCTGTGGCAGCAACCCCTTAGCGATCTCAAGCGTCGCGCCAAACGCGCGGGCGTCAGCGACGAAACCGAAGACAAAGCGGAGCTGATTTACGCCATCCTCCACGCGACTGCCCAAGAACCCGGCAGCGAATACGCTTGGGGCGTATTGGAAATCCTACCCGACGGCTGGGGCTTCCTGCGCCGACACCCGAACTTCCAAAGCATCAACGACGATGTGTATGTGTCGCAGTCGCAAATCAAGCGGTTCGGACTGCGCACAGGCGATCTGGTGTTCGGTGTGGCGCGCCCACCCAAAGAGGGAGAAAAGTATTACGGACTGCTGCGTGTGGAAGCCATCAACGGCGCGCCCGCCGACGAAGTGCGCCGTCGTAAAGACTTCGAACAACTCACCCCGCTCTATCCCAACCATCGATTGGTGATGGAAACCAGCTCCGACAACACCTCCGGGCGTATCATCGACCTGATTGCCCCTATCGGCAAAGGGCAACGCGCCCTCATCGTCGCCCCACCTAAAGCAGGGAAGACCACACTATTGAAAAATATTGCGAACAGTATCACTACTAACCATCCCGAAGTGGTGCTGCTGGTGCTACTGGTGGACGAGCGCCCTGAAGAGGTGACCGACATGCGCCGCTCGGTCAAGGGACTGGTCATTAGCTCCACCTTCGATGAGCCGCCCGAGAACCACATGCGCGTCGCCGACCTGGTGCTGGAGCGTGCCAAACGGCTCGTGGAGCAGGGCAAAGATGTGGTAATCCTGCTCGATAGCCTCACCCGCTTCGGACGCGCCTCGAACCTGACCACCAGCCCCAGCGGACGCACCCTGTCGGGCGGGCTGGACCCCGCCGCGCTCTACCGACCCAAGCGATTCTTCGGCGCGGCGCGCAACATCGAGGAGGGCGGCAGCCTCACCGTCATTGCCACTTGTCTCATCGACACAGGGTCGCGCATGGACGAGGTCATCTTCGAGGAGTTCAAGGGCACAGGCAACATGGAGCTGGTACTGTCGCGCGACTTGGCGGAACGACGCATCTTTCCCGCCATCGATGTCAAACGCTCTGGAACCCGCCACGAGGAGTTGTTGTATACTAAAGAGGAACTGATGGCTATCTGGCAACTGCGACGACTGCTGGCAAACCAAGAGGACCTCGTGGAAGCGGCGGAGCAACTCATTCGGCTGCTCCAACGCACGAAGTCGAACCGCGACTTCCTGATGGAAGTGGTCGCACGCACGCGCACAAGCTAAGGAGGCGACTATGGAACGCAGACGACGCTACGACGAAGAACCCGACGACGAGTTCGAGAACCTCTTCGAAGAACTCTTCGAGGAAGACGCCTTCGAGGAGGAGACAGATGCCGACGACATCGAGGCGCAGTTGCAGCGACTGTTTGGGGGCGAGGTCGCCAACGAACTGGATGAGCGACCGCCGCGTTTTGACAAGGGACGCGAACTCGAAGTGCGCGTGATGGGCGTCTACGAACGCATCGAGTACGGTCAGCCGCGCGCCCTGCTCGTACAACTGCGCGATAACTACGGGCGCGTCGTGCCGATTGTCATCGGACCGTTCGAAGCGCACGCGATTGTCGCCGCGCTCAACGACGATGCGCCCGCGCGCCCAATGACGCACGACCTCATCCGCAATATCCTCACACGACTCGGCGTCAGCATCGACCGAATCCTCATCGACGACTTGTGGCAAGGCACTTTCTACGCCAAAATCTACCTGCTGCACGACGACGAGGAGATAGAGATCGACTCGCGCCCCAGCGACGCGATCGCGCTTGCGTTGCGTTTCCGTGCGCCCATCTACATGGCAGAAAGCGTGCTGGAGGCAGAAGGGCAACCCGAAGATTATAGTTAACATAATCCCACTTATCAGACTCTATGCGCGCCCTGGGGAACCGAATCGTCTTCCATCTTGCGTATGTCTGCTTCAAGGTCGTTTTCGCGATAACTTTTCGGTTCCCGCTACTGGTGTGGCTGCGGATTGAGGGGCGCAATCGCATGCCGCGTCGCGGTGGGCTGATTGTCGTCGCGAACCACCTCTCGCTGGCAGACCCGCCCATTCTGTGGTACGCCGCGCCGCGCCACCTGTGCTTCATGGGACGCGCCGACATCCTCAGCATCCCTTTCATCGGCGCGATTGCCCGCCTGGCGAAGATGGTCCCTGTCAAACAGCGCACAGCAGACCGCAACGCCCTCAAGTTAGCCATCGAGACCGTGCAGCGCGGCGAGGCGTTAGCCATCTTCCCCGAGGGCGAACTCTCCGAGTCGCGCGACCTGCAACCGTTCCTGCCCGGCGTGCTGCTCATCCTGCGTCAGACGCGCGCCCCCGTGCTACCTGTGGGACTGGTGGGTACGGACAAAATCCTGCCGTATGGCAAGCTCGTTCCCAAGCCCGCTCTTGGCGTCGTGCGCGTGCGCTTCGGCGAGTCAATCCCCGCCGAACAGATTCTCAGCCTCCCCTCCTCCGAAGCGCAGCTGGCGTTTCTTGAAGAGCAAGTTGCGCGCCTGTCGGGACAGAGGCGATGTCCCGAGAGTTGAAAAGAGGTAAATTACCCCTATGAGCGTCGCGAACCCGTTTCCGGGCATGCATCCCTATCTGGAAGACCCTGCACTGTGGGACGATGGGCCTCACACCCTGATTAGCGTTGTGCCCTACTCCCCTGCCCTCTGCCGCGCGTGAGTGGGTCTCCGATTGCCTGCGCAAGCGCGGGTGGTGGTAGTTTGGCGCATCTTGCAGTTCGGAGCTGATGATACGGTTTGAAATCCTGCAGCAGTCTCGTATTTCGCACGCGCGTTTGGGGCGTCTGCACACGCCGCACGGCGTGGTGGAGACGCCCGCGTTTATGCCCGTCGGCACGCAGGCGAGCGTGAAGACCCTCAGTCAAGACGAACTGGAGCAGCTGGGCTACACCCTCATTTTGGGCAACACTTATCACCTCTATCTGCGTCCTGGGGACGAGCGCATCGCGCGGCTGGGCGGCTTGCATCGCTTTATGAGCTGGTCGGGCGCGCTTTTGACCGACAGCGGCGGCTTTCAGGTGTTCAGCCTCGCTGGGCTACGCCAGCTCGACGACGACGGCGCAACTTTCCGTTCCCACATCGACGGCTCAGAACATCGCCTCACGCCCGAACGCTCTATCGAGATCCAGCAGAACTTGGGCAGCGATATCATGATGGCATTTGACGAATGCCCTCCCTACCCTGCGAGCTATGATGAGGTCGCGCGGGCAACAGAGCGCACCTTCCGCTGGGCGATGCGTTGCAAGCAAGCGTGGCTGGCAAACCCCAACGGGCAATCGCTGTTTGGCATCGTGCAAGGCGGCGTGTATGAGAACCTACGCCTGACAAGTTTGGAGCAGATTACCGCGCTGGAGTTGCCCGGCTATGCGATTGGCGGCGTGTCGGTGGGCGAACCTGTGGAGGCGATGCGCCAAGTGGTATCGTTTGTGGCGCCGCGCCTGCCTGCCGACAAGCCGCGCTATCTGATGGGGGTCGGCACGCCCGAAGACATCCTGCACGCCGTGCAGCGCGGCGTGGATATGTTCGACTGCGTGCTGCCCACCCGCCTGGCGCGACACGGCGCGGTCTTCACCACGCGCGGCAGGCTCAACCTGCGCAACGCCCAGTATCGAGAACGCCAAGAGCCGATAGACCCCGACTGCGACTGCTGGGTGTGCCAACGCTACACGCTCGCCTACATCCATCACCTGTTCCGCGCAGGCGAGATGCTGGGGCTGCGCCTGGCAACCTATCACAACCTCGCCCACTACGCCCGCTGGATGGCGCGTATCCGTGAGGATATACGCATCGGCATCATCTAATGAGGTATACTATGCGCAGCAAGGAGGACGATTCGAGATTGCAAGTCAGGATGGCGGATTTAGGTAGCCAGTATCGCCGCATACGCGCGGAGTTGGAACCCACTCTGCTGGAGGTGTTGGCGAGCGGACGATACATTCTGGGCGAGCATGTGCAAGCCTTAGAGACCGAAGTGGCGCAGGCGTGCAACGCGCGTTATGCAATCGGTGTGAGTTCGGGCACGGACGCCCTCAAGCTCGCCCTGCGCGCCGTCGGCGTGCAACCAGGCGATGAGGTCATTACCACGCCTTTCACCTTCGTCTCCACGACGGAGGTGATTGTGCAGCTCGGCGCGACGCCCGTGTTCGTGGATATCGACCCCGAAACCTACAACTTAGACCCCAATCAAGTGGAGGCAGCGATTACCCCACGCACCCGCGCAATCTTGCCCGTGAGCCTGTATGGGCAGTCCGCCGAGATGCGCGCCCTGCGCACGATTGCCGATCGGCATGCGCTGTGGCTGATTGAGGACGCGGCTCAGGCAATCGGCGCACGCCACTACGAGGAGCCTATCGGCGCGTTCGCCCACGCCGCCACGCTGAGCTTCTTCCCCACTAAGAACATCGGCGCAGCTGGCGACGCAGGCATGGTCATCACCAACGACGAGCAAATTGCCCACAAAGTGCGCAGTCTGCGCGTGCATGGCATGAACGGCGGCTACTACTACGAAGACATCGGCTACACCGCGCGATTGGACGAGCTGCAAGCCGTGATTGTGCGGGCGAAAATGCGTCATCTGAGCGAGTGGACGGAGCGCAGACGCTACCATGCAACGCTCTACCGTACCCTGCTCGCCGACGCGCCCCTGCAACTGCCCGTCGTGCGCCCCTACAACTATCATGTGTATCACCAGTTCACCGTGCGCACGCCGCAGCGCGACGCTCTGCGCGATTATCTGCGTCAGCGCGGCGTGGAGAGCGCGGTCTACTATCCCCTGCCCCTCCACCTGCAGCCTGCCTATCAGTTTCTGGGCTACTGCGCGGGCGACCTACCCCACGCCGAGCGCGCTGCGCAGGAGGCGCTCTCGCTGCCCGTGCATTCCGAACTCACCGAAGACCAAATCGCGCTGGTCGCGCACAGCGTGCTGGAGTTCGTTCAACAAGAGGTGGCTGTCGTATGAAGGCGATGATTCTCGCGGCAGGCGTCGGCTCGCGCTTAGACCCCCTCACCCGCGCCCTGCCGAAACCGATGGTGCCCATCGTAAACCGCCCCGTGATGGAGCATCTCGTCAACCTGCTCCAGCAGCACGGCTTCACCGAGATTATGGTGAACCTCCATTACTTGGGCGAGCAGATTAAAGCGTACTTCGGCGATGGCTCGCGCTGGGGAGTGCGCATCCATTACTCGGAAGAGGAGCAACTCTGGGGCGATGCAGGCAGCGTGAAGCGATGTGAGGACTTCTTCGACGATACCTTCATCGTGATTGGCGGCGACGACCTGACCGATTTGGACCTGACGCGCCTTATCAAGTTCCACAAAGAGAAGAAAGCTCTCTGCACGATTGCGCTCTCGCTGGTAGAAGATCCGTCGGAGTACGGCATCGCGCTTTTGAACGAGCGCGGACGCATCACGCGCTTTCTGGAGAAGCCCAAAGGCGAGATGATTTTCTCCAACGCGGCGAACATCGGCATCTATGTGCTGGAGCCTGACGCGCTGGAGCTGATTCCGCGCGGCGCGCCCTACGGCTTCGGCAAGAACCTGCTGCCCCTGCTCATCGAGCGCAAACTGCCGCTGTATGGCTTTCTGACCTCCAGCTACTGGAAGGATGTGGGCAACCTGAAGACCTACCAGCAAGCGCACTGGGACGCGCTCGCAGGGCGCGTGCAGCTGCAGATGCCCTACCCCGAACCGCGCAAGTTCGTCTGGATTGGCGAGGATGTGCAGATAGCCGACGACGCCGAGATTGCCTATCCCGTGCTGATTGGCTCGGGCGCGCGCATCGAATCGGGCGCAAAGGTGCTGGAAAACAGCGTGCTTGGCGAAGGATGCGTGGTGGAAGAGGGCGCGGTGGTCCAAGAGAGCATTCTGTGGGATGGCGCGGTCGTGATGCGCGACACGATGCTGGTGCGCTGCGTGGTCGGGCGTGAATGCAAAGTGAAATCGAATGTCGCCATCTTCGACGGCGTGATTGTGGACGCCAACCCCCGTTCACGCAAGTGATGGTCGGGGCGCTCGGACTCGAACCGAGGACCTCCTGCACCCAAAGCAGGCGCGCTGACCATACTGCGCCACGCCCCGTGTCTGGTGCGCAGTGGAGGATTCGAACCTCCGACCCCTTCCACGTCAAGGAAGTGCTCTACCTCTGAGCTAACTGCGCACACCCTATTATAATACCCCGAACGCCGAGCGAAATTCAAGAGGCGTCTGCGCTGGAGCCGACAACACCCGCGCAGAAGTTGCGCAGGATTTGCAACCCGACTGCGCTGCTCTTCTCTGGATGGAACTGTACGGCGTGGAGATGGGCAGACGCCACCGCACAGGCGAACGGCACGCCGTAGTCGCAGTATGCCGTGATGAGCGCAGGGTCGGCAGGCTCGGCATAGTAGGAATGCACGAAGTAGACATATGCGCCGTCGGGAACGCCCTGCCAGAGCGGGTACAGAGGCTGGCTGAGACGCAGACGGCTCCAGCCGATGTGCGGCACACGCATCGCGAACTGGGGCGTCTCCGAAAAGCTCACCACCTGCCCCTTCAGCACGCCCAGCCCCGCCACACCTGGCGATTCGGAGCTGCGCTCAAACAGCAATTGTAGCCCCAAGCAGATGCCCAAGAACGGCTTGCCCTGCTCAATCGCGCGTCGGATTGCGTGGGTGAGCCCTGCCTCGTGCAGGCGCTGCATCGCCGCGCCGAACGCGCCTACCCCCGGCAACACGATGGCGTCCGCAACCGCAAGGTCGGCAGGTTCGCTCGTGATGTGCGCCTCCGCGCCCAGATACTGCAGCGCTTTCTGCACACTGCGCAAGTTGCCCATCCCATAGTTGACGAGAGCTATCATGGAACCTTCGCTCGCCAATTCACTACTTCCAGACGGACGATACCGCGTACAGTTAGGGTTTTCATTGCTTTAAGTATTACTTCACAAGCCGCTCGGAGGCTCGGTTCCCTCGATGTAGCCTTTGGTGGACGGAGCGCCTGGCTGACGAGGGTTGAAGCGGGTCGCCATCTCCAATGCTTTCGCGAACGCCTTGAAGATTGCCTCGATGGCGTGGTGGTCGTTGCTGCTGTGGTGCAGTTGGATATGGAGCGTGGCGTGCGCGTGGCTGACGAACGCGCGGAAGAACTCGGCGACGAGTTCGGTGGGCAGTTGCCCGACGCGCTCGCGCTGGAACGCCGCATGGAACACCAGCAGCGGTCGCCCGCTCAGGTCGATTGCGACGGTCGCCAGCGATTCGTCCATCGGTACAATCGCCCAGCCGTAGCGTTGAACGCCCCGCATATCGCCCAACGCCTGCTGCACCGCCTTGCCCAAGCAGATACCCACATCCTCCACCGTGTGGTGTTCGTCCACCGCCAAGTCGCCTGTCGCGCTGATTACAAGGTCTATGGAGCCGTGTCGGGCGAGCTGGGCGAGCATATGGTCTAAGAAGCCGACGCCCGTGCTAATCTGGGCGTTGCCCGTGCCGTCTAAGTCCACCGAGACATACACGCGCGTCTCGTTGGTTTCGCGTTCGTACATGCCGAATCGTGAGCCGGGATTGGGGGTTCGCATCGTCTACTCCTGATGTAAGCGTAGTTGGACGGCGGCGGCGTGCGCTTCCAAGCCTTCGGCGTCCGCGAGCGCCAGGATGTCGGGCGCGAGGTGGCGCAAGGCGTCTCGGCTGAGTGCGATCACGCTGCTGCGCTTGAGGAAGGTCTCCACCGACACAGGCGACTCGAACCGCGCGGCGCGCCCTGTGGGGAGCGTATGGCTGGGACCTGCCACATAATCGCCCGCCGCCTGAGGCGTGTCGTGCCCCAAGAAGATGCAGCCTGCGTTGCGCACATGACCGAGCCAGTGCATCGGCTGCTGCACCATCAGCGTCAGGTGTTCGGGCGCGGCGGCGTTGGCGAGCTCGAACGCTTCAGGCAGGCTGCGCGTCAACACCCCGACGCTGTTGCCGAGCGACTGCTCCAAAATCGCGCGGCGCGCACGCTGGGGCAACAGGTTGCTAAGCGCGGCGCGGGTCTCGTGCATAATACGCTCGCTCGGCGTGAATAGGTAGCCCACCGACTCCGCGCCATGCTCTAACTGCGTCATCAGGTCGGCGGCGATGTAAGCAGGGTTCGCGCTCTCGTCGGCAATCACAGCAACCTCGCTGGGACCTGCCCACAAGTCGACGCCCACCGTCCCCCACAGCATCCGTTTCGCCAGCGCGACATAGAGGTTGCCCGGTCCGACAATCTTCTCAACGGCGGGGACGGTCTCTGTGCCGAACGCCATCGCCGCGACGGCTTGTGCGCCGCCCAGCTTGAACACGCGGCTCACGCCCGATTCGCGCGCGGCGACCAGCACGCTTGGGGGGATAGTGCCGTCGCGCTGGGGCGGCGTGCAGAGGATGACCTCGTCCACGCCTGCCACTTTGGCGGGGATGGCGTTCATGATGACCGTGCTGGGGTACTGGGCGCGTCCGCCGGGGGCGTAGACGCCGACTCGCGTCAGCGGGCGCACGAGTTGCCCCAACCAGCCGCCGTGCGCCTCCAGTATGTGCCACGAATGGGGGCGTTGGGGCTTATGGAACCGCCGCACGCGCGCCGCCGCCTGCTGGATTGCCGTGATGAGCGCGGTGTCCACCTGCCGATACGCCGCCTCGAACTCGGCGTCGGCGACCTCTAAAGCCTCCAACGTGGGGCAGTCCCACTGGCGCGTGTAGTCCAGCAGGGCGCGGTCGCCTTCCATCCGCACGCGCTCCAAAATCGTGCGCACTTGGGCTTCCATCTCAGGGGTCGGCTGCGGCGCGCCCTGACGCAACTGCGCCAGCACACGCTCTATCGGCTCCGCCTGCAAGTTCAACACTCGTAGCATACGCAGGGAGAGTATACCTACTACTGCGGGTTCACTTCGGGCGCGTTCACCGCCTTGAGCATGAAGTTCACCAGCACTTGGTAGAACTCATCGGGGCGTTCGTAGCGGGCTTGCACATGCTCGCAGCCATCCGCCCACCAGAGCTGTTTAGGCTCACGCGCGGCTTGGTAGAGCCGTTCGGCGTGGCGCGGCGAGATGAGCTGGTCTTTTGTACCGTGCATCAGCAGCACAGGGCGCGGCGCGATGTGCCCAATGATGTCTTCAGGAGCAACTTTGACGGGCGAGCGGCGCGTGTACAGCCTGCCAATCCACAGCGTGGGGTGCAGCAGAAACGACGCCCTGCCCACCGTGCTGCGCCACCAACCCTTAACAGCCTCGCTCAGCCGTGCATATGCGGAGTCGGCGACCACGGCGCGGATACGGTCGTCCTCTGCCGCCGCCAACAGGCTCGCTGCGCCCCCCATCGACGCGCCGTACACCACCACAGGCAGCTCGGGCGCGGTGCGACACACGAAATCTACCGCCGACAGCACATCCAGCCGCTCCTTATCGCCAATCGTGCATAAATCGCCCTCGCTTTTGCCCATCGCGCGGAAATCGAACACAAGGCAGTGGAACCCTGCATGCCACAGCTCTCTGGCGACGGGGAGTGGCTCGCAACGGTTCATCAGATAGCCATGGCACAAGATTGCTGTGCCGACAGGCTTGGGGTTGGGTATCCACCAGCCGTACAGGCGGATGCCGTCGCGCGAGGGGAACGCCACATTCTGATAGGGCAGTCCCACATCGCGCGGAGTCATAAAAAACGGCGTGCGCGGCGGACGCAAGGTCGCCTTCGTGGCGAGATAGTTCACCAGCAGGAGTATCCCCAGCGCGAAGCCAACCGCAACCACAATCACGAGCCACATACCTATAGTATACACGAGGTCGCCCGATGGCAATCACGCAGAGGTATACTCTGCTGGGCATGAAGGCAGTGGTGCATTACGCTTTGGAGCCGTGCAGCGTGGAGCTGCGCGAGATTGCCGAGCCGACTCCGCGCGCGGGCGAGGTGGTGGTGCGCGTGCGCGCGGTGGGCGTGTGCGGCTCCGATTTGCACCAGTACCACAACACGCAGTCGTGGCAGGTGAACACGCCCGTCGTGCTGGGACACGAGTTTGCAGGCGTCATCGAAGCCGTCGGCGAGGGCGTCCACGACTGGCAAGTGGGCGCGCGCGTGGCGTGCGAGACCGCCGCCGTCATCTGCCAGACCTGCGCCTACTGCCGCACCGGACGCTACAACCTCTGCCCCCACCGACTCGGATTCGGCTACGGCGTCAACGGCGCGATGACCCGCTATGTGCGCGTCCCCGCTCGAATCCTGCACCGCCTGCCCGATAACCTCAGCTTCGTAGACGCCGCGATGACCGAACCCTGCTGCGTCGCCGCGCACGCCGTGATCGTATGCTCCTACCCCCAAGCTGGCGACCTCGTGGTGGTCTTCGGC
>JARJMV020000023.1 GCA_029335935.2 bacterium | reverse complement strand
GGCGGCTGCTGCTTGACCACTTCCTGCATCACCTGCTGGAAATCTTGAATGTTCTGGATGGGCTTTTCGTTGACCGCCATAATGAGGTCGCCGCTGCGCAGTCCAGCGAGTTGCCCCCAGCTGCCGTTAGGCACATCGGTGACCAGCACGCCCTGTTGGTCTTCGCGCCAGCGGTTGCGCATGCGGTCTAAGGCAGTGATATTGCGCACGGCGAAGTCGAGTTCGTTTTGGCGCACGCTGGGCGCGGCTTCGGCGGAGGCGGGGCTTGGCTCCAGTTTGACGCGGATTGCCATGCGCTCGCCGTTGCGCAGGATGGTCAGCTGCGCCTCGCTGCCGATGTCCATGCGCTCGATACGCCGTTCTAAGTCGCGGGCGTCTTGGGTGCGGAACGCCTCCAGCGGCTCGCCGTTCAGCGCGAGAATTAGGTCGCCGACCTGTAGCCCCGCTTTACTCGCCTCGGTGTAGGGCATCACTTCGGTGATTCGGAACCCTTTCAGGTTCGGGTCGCCTAACGCTTGCGCGACGGGCTGCGTGATGACCTGCGTGCGCACGCCCAGCCACGCTTTGGGCAGCTCCGCGCTGGGGCTGGGCGGCGATGGCGGACGGTTCCGAATCACGGTGATGAGCGTCTCCGTGCGCCGCTGGAACACGATCGGGATATTCTCTTGGTCTTTGTACGACTCGATGGCTTCGCGCAGCTCTTTGAGGTTGCGCACTTTGCGTTCACCGAACTGGAGGATGGCGTCGCCCGTGTTGAGTTTCGGCTCCGCTGTGTCCAACGGATAGCCGGGGCGGATGCCCGTGATTTGCACGCCCGCTTCGGGGAGGCGGCTGGCGCGTGCCATCGGGCGGGTGATGTCGCGGGCGGTGAAACCCAGCGTTCTGAACTCGTCTTCCTCGCCGTAGTAGGGTTCCATGCGCTCCACCTGTGCCTGCACAGTGCTGCGCTCGCCGTTGCGCACCAGCTCGATGGTCACGGTTTTGCCAATCGGCAGCTCGGCGATTTGCTGGTAGACCAGCGGGATCTCTTCAGGGAAGCGGGCGTTCGTCGGCTTGCCGTCGATGCGCAGGATGACATCACCGGGCTGGATACCTGCCCGTTCGGCAGGCGAGTTGGGAGTGACCGCGCCCGCCAATACGCCGTCGGTACGGCGCAGTTTTTCGGTGGGCATGGCGCGGAAGCCGAGCCAGCCGCGCTCCACGCGCCCCGTCCGACGCACCTGTTCCAGCACGCTTTTGGCGATCCGCGACGGGATGGCGAACCCCAACCCTGAGCCGCCCAACTGATTGATGCCCACCACCTCGCCTTTCAGGTTCACCAGCGGACCGCCAGAGTTGCCCGGCAAAATCAGCGCGTCGTGCTGAATCCAGCGGGTGAGCATGCCCGAACGGTCGCCCCGCTCGAACTCCATGCCTTCGATTTCCTGATTGAACGGGTTGAGGAACACGCGCTTGGGGTTGGAGACGATGCCCAGCGTCACCGACGACGCCAGCAGCAGCGGGTTGCCCATCGCCAGCACATAGTCGCCCGTCTTGAGCGCGTCGGAATCGCCCAGCGGCGCGTGGGGGAACTCGCGCTTGGGCGCATCGGCAGGCGGTTTGAGCCTTAGCACACTCAAGTCGGTCATCGCGTCGTGCCAGAGCGCCTCCGCCTCCATGCGCGTCCCGTCGCTGAGGGTGCAGAAGATACGCACCGCATCCGACGCCACATGGTAGTTGGTCAGCACCAGTCCGTCGGGCGAAACGATCACGCCGCTGCCGCCGCCCAGAGAATACTGCGCTCGCCCGCCCTCAAAGTAGCGGTTCACCACCAAGATGTTCACCAGCGCAGGGAACACCCTATCACGGGCGCGTTCGATGTCGCGCCGCAGCGCGTCCTCCAGCGCGGCGCGACCCTGCGCCTGCGCAGAGAGGGAAACCAACAGAGCAAGCCCCATCAGCAATCCGAACATCCGTCTCATCGGTCGGGTATCTCCCGAAAGATTGTACCGAATCGCCTGTGCGGTTTTTGCTGGAGAAGGAAGGGGTATACTTCCCCCGCAGAGGGGACACGGCATGGACATTGTAGCGCTGGCGGTAGTCATCGGTATTTTCGGGCCCGGGCTGTTCCTCCCGATTACCGCGATGGTCATCAAACACCGCAAGGAGATGAAGCAGCTCGAGCTGGAAAAGCACAGGCTCAGCAATCAGGAGATAGCCAAGCAGATAGAGGCGCTGCGTGCTGAGATTGCTCAGCTGCGCGAAACCTCCACGCAGTACGACATGAGCCTGCAGACGAATCTGGAGAGCCTGCAAGAGCGCGTGCGCGCGTTGGAGATGCGCGACCCCATCCTCGAAACACGCCTGAGGTACGGATTGGTCGCGCGTTCACATCGGGGTTGCAGAGTTTAGCAGCGCCAGTAAGTTTTGTAGAATCCAGCTGCCGATTAGCCCCAGCACGATAGCGAGCGTCATCACGAGCAAGCCGCCCACCACCGAGCCGCGCAGAAGCGCGATTAGCCCGCACAGCACGCCGCCCAGCATGCCAAGCGGCGGCGCGCACAGCCCCAGAACCGAGATGAAGACGCCCGCCGTGATGCAGCCCTGTGCGCTGCGGTAGCGTCGCGCCGAGGGCATAGAGAGGTCGGTTGGCTGTACAGGGGGCGGCGTCGTGGGAGACGCGGAGGCAGGCGATGGGAACGGCGCGTGCGCGTAGGGAGTCGCGCCGCCGCGCAGCGAATCCGCCGCCTGCTTCGCCCCAACAAGCGTCGGGTCTAACCGATAGGCGGTCTCGTAGGCTCTCAGCGCGTCGGGCAGCCTACCCTGACGATGCAAATACGCGCCCCAATTATAGAACACATAGGCGTCTTGGGAGTTGAGCGCAAGCGCCTGCGCGAAATGTTTCTCGGCGTGAGTAGTGCTACCAGTTTGGGCATAGGCGAGCGCGAGGTACAGATGCGCACGCGCCTCGCGCGGCTGCTCGGCGACCGCGCGCTGCAGGAACGGCAACGCCTCGACATATTTACCCTGCTGCAACAGCTCATAGCCGATTTCAATCGCCGCACGCACGCCTAAAGTGTACCCTTCGCTATCTGGTACAATAGAGGCGTGATAACGATGGGTAAACCGACGGGCAAGGTTCACTGGAGCATTTTGCTCTTCATCGCACTGGTAGCAATGTTCGCGGTGATGGCGCTCACGCCGACCATCAGCGCGATGCGCCGCCCGCCCTACGAAACGAAAGCCTTACGGTTCATGGAACACCTGCGTCGAAACGAGTTCGACCAAGCGACGAAACTGCTGGACTTGCAATCCGTGCCGAAAGAGAAGCACGACCCCAAAAAAGTTCTGGAAGAGCGCATGCCCATCTGGGGCGTAATCGAGAAGGTCTCGCTGGTGGACACGATCGAGAACCCTGCCGACCTGAAGCATCCCAAGGCAGCAGAGGGCGTGCGCGTCGACTTGCACCTACGGTGCTATCTCAGTCAGGGGAGCGCATCGGTCTACTTAGTGCCCCAAGGCAACGAGTGGGTCATCGTGGACTACCTGCTGCAGTGAGTTTTGTTAAGAATCGGGGAAATTCGGCTCGAAACCCCCGAAAAAATAGCAGGAATCCCCGACTGTGGGAAGGATAATTGCGCAACTCTTGAAGGCATGACTCGCGAGGGTGAGTGTTGCGAACCGAGTGAGACACGGAGGGAGCAGTCATGCCAGAACGACGGGTGAGCGCAGCCCAAATAGAGAGCGCGATAAGGGAGTTGCGCGGCGTGTGCGGCGCACGGGTAGTCGCGGATGAGAGCGGTCTCATCCAAGAGATTCATGTGTTGGTGGAGGCGGATCGCAATCCGAAGCAAGCCGTGCGCGATGTGGAGTCCGCGCTGCTGGCGCATTTTGGCGTGCATGTCGACCACCGCAAAATCAGTGTGGCTCAGAAAAGTCAGTCCTCCAAACATTCAGACCCGATGCGCTTGCGATGGCGCGATGTGCAGATTGCCCAAGAGGGTACCCGCGCCGTGGTGTCGGTGCTGCTGGAGCGCAACGGTGCAGTGTTTCGCGGCGTGGCGTCGGGCGTGCGCGCCAGCACGCAGATTCCGCGTCTTGTGGCATCTGCCACACTGCGCGCCGTGGAAGCCGCCCACGGGCTGTGCGAGCGGTTCGGACTCGAAGATGTCTCCACCACCACAACCGTCGGCGGCTACCCCGTCGCCATCGTGCTGGTGAGCGCAGTGCGCAATCAAGGCGAAGACCTGCTCGTGGGCAGCGCGCTCGTCCGCCAAGATGTGCTACGCGCAGTCGGGTTAGCCACCTTAGACGCCGTGAATCGGCGCGTCTCGGCGTTCGCCTGCGACTCAGAACCGCAGGGCGAAGCGGCAGCAATGCTGCCCACTGAAGAGACGACGAACAGTACGATTTAGGGCGCATCGCTGATGCGCCCTGCAGGCAAGGCAAGCGCGAGCGGAGCGACCCTGAGCGGCTGACCATTCCAAACACAGGAGGGACAGTCTATGAAACGGTGGCTCATTCTGATGGCAATGCTCGTGGCGATGTTGTCGGTCGCCAGCGCGAAGCGGGTCTACTACCCCCACAAGTGGGACGACCCCATCGACTCCGCGCCGCAAACGGTGCAGGTCCCGTAATCGGCGCGTAATGTAGTGGTGTGAACGCCCCTGCTTGCCTTGCCTTTTCTTCGGTTCGATGGATAGGCGTAAACGGTTTTGGCGGTGGTTTTGGCTGCTCACAGTGACGGCGGCGGCGTTGCTGGCGTGGTCGGGCGCGCCTTTGCTGCAGGTGCGTGTGGCGGCGGTATTCGTTAGCGTCGCGCTGTTGGCGACCGTAGCGGAGCTGCTGCTCATCCGCTATCCGCTGCGTCCAGAGTATCGCGATCGGGGCGTCTGGCTCAGCGTTAGCACGCCGATTGTAGTCGCGACCATCATCGGCTACGGCTGGCAGTTCGGCGTGTGGTTAGATGCGACCGTCTCACTCACTGCAGGGCTGCTGATGGTTTACCTCAGGAACACGCGCTTTCGTTGGGCGATAGTCAACGCCGCGCAGAGCGTGCTGAGTGCGGCGGCAGGCGGCTGGGCGGCGCGCCCCATTCTCGACGCCCCGCTGATTGGGCAGTTCTTGCTCGCCGTCGCGGTCGCGCTGGCGGTCTATATGGTGGTCAACACACTTCTGATGAGCGTCACTATCGCGATTGTGGAGGGTGCGCGGCTGCGCTGGGTGGCGCGTCAAGCGGTTCTGAGCCTGCCGCGCGATATCGCGCTGATGGCGCCGATTTCGGCGTTTCTTGGCATGGCGCTGCTGGCTTATGGCGCCGTTGGGCTGCTGGGCGTGCTTGCACCCTACCTCGCGCTGCGCCAAGCCTACATCATCTGGGCGCAACAACAGGTACTGTACCATCAAACCATTCGCAGCCTGGGGTTCCTAGTGCAGCGGGCGCACCCCTATACGGGCGGACACCTGCAGCGCGTGGCGCAGTGGGCGCGCCGCGTCGCCGAGCAACTGGGGCTACCCCCCGAACAGTGTGAGCTGGTCTACGAAGCCGCGCTGCTCCACGACCTAGGCAAAACCGTGCTGGACGAGCAAATCCTCAATAAAGAGGGCGGACTCACCCCTCAAGAGTGGGAACATATCAAGAAACATCCGCAACTGGGCGCGGAAATCCTCAAGGACACGCCGTTCCTCGCCCCCATCGTGCCATGGATTGCCATGCACCATGAGCGTCCCGACGGTCGGGGCTATCCGTTCGGCTTGAAAGCCGAGCAAATCCCCCTCGAAGCGCGAATTATCGCAGTGGTGGACGCCTTCGATGCGATGATTGGCGGCGAGGCGCCCAATCAGCAACGCCCGCACCGCCGCCCCTTGAGCATCGAAGACGCGCTGGCGGAACTGGAACGCTGCGTCGGCGCACAGTTCGACGCGCAGGTCGTGCAGACCTTCCTTCAGGTCGTGCGCGAGTGGCAACAGCACCGCGTGATAGGAGCAAATACCTAACATGCAAGGCACTTGGTGGGCGATAGGGACTGCGGTAGGTTCACTGCTGGCGCTGGCATACTATGCGTTTGTGGTTGCGCCCGCGCGACTGCACCGCTTGCGCTGCGAAGGGCTACGCGCGTTTGCGCGGCTGGTTGAACTGCGCACGCAGGGCCGCTGTGGCAAATCGGATGTGCTCGCGGATTTGGCGGGCGCAGTCGCCATGCGTCTTGGCATGCGCCTCCACGAACGACGACGACTGGAGCTTGCCGTCTACCTGCGCGACATCGGCATGGTCGCTATCCCCTACAGCGTGCTGAACAAGACTGGCGAGCCGACGCTCGCCGAGCGTGAGCTGCTTAGACGCCACGCCGAGATTAGCGCGTCCATCGCCGAGCAGATTCCTGGTATGAGTAGCGTCGCTGGGATTGTGCGCTTGCACCATGTGGTGTATAGCGAGCAGCCTAATGCGCCGCTTGGCGCCCACATCATCAGCGCGTTAGACGATTGGCTGCGTGCGGCGGAGCAGACGGACGCCGACTTTGCGACTTCGCTGTTGAAGCAGGGCGCGGGGGCGTGCTACCACCCGCGCGTGGCGCAGGCGATACTAAGCGAGTTGAGCCAGCGTTCGCTGGGCGGCTGGCGCGAGCTAACCCGCTCCGCTGCGCTGTGGCTGTAGCGCGACGCGCTGAAAAATCTGCCGCGCCTCCTCGTACAGCTCGTAGGGCACCAGCTTCGGTTCGCGCAGCGCCTCTTCCAGCGGCACGGCGACAATCTCCACGCCCCGAAGCGCGGTCAGCAGCCCGAACTGCTCCATGCTTACCAGCTCGGCGGCTTTGAGACCCAAGCGCGTCGCCAGCACGCGGTCGAAAACGGTCGGTGGTCCCCCGCGCTGGATATGCCCAATCACAGCGTCGCGCGTTTCGATGCCCGTCCTCTCTTCGATATAGCGCGCCACCCGCGAGCCGACCGCGCGTTCTTTCAACACCTTGTGCCCGAAATCGTCGGTCGCTGCAGGCTCATCCGTTCCCGCGAAGGGCAGCTCCACGCCTTCAGAGACGACCACCAGCCCGTACCGCTTGCCGCCATGATAGACCTGATTGAGGTAGTGGCACATCGCGTTCAGGTCGATTGGGGCTTCGGGGATGAGGATCCAGTCGGCGCCGCCGCCGATGCCCGCGTACAGCGCGACCCAGCCCGCATGTCGCCCCATCACCTCCAGCACGATGATTCGGGCGTGCGATTTCGCCGTGTCGCGCAGGCGGTCCATCGCCTCCACCGCCACCGAGACCGCGCTGTCAAAACCGAAAGTGAAATCCGTCCCGCCCAAGTCGTTGTCCATCGTTTTGGGCACGCCGACCACGCGCACGCCGTGTTCCACATAGAGCCGTCGCGCGACGCCGAGCGTGTCCTCGCCGCCAATCGCGATAATCGCCCCAAAGCCGAAATCCTCGATGTTCTCCAGCAGCCGCGCGACATCGGCAGGGTTCTTGAACGGGTTCGTGCGCGAAGTGCCCAGTATCGTGCCGCCTTCGCGAATAATCTCATCTACACGCTCGTCGGTGAGCGGGACGGTCAAGCCCTCGATGAGCCCCTTCCAGCCCTGCAGGATGCCAATCGGGGTATGCCCGTCTCGAATCAGGCGCAGCGTCGCGCCCCGAATCGCAGGATTCAGTCCCGGGCAGTCGCCTCCACCCGTCAAAATACCAACACGCATATTCAGACCTCCTGATACTCTCCCGTGCGAGTCGGGGCAGTCTCAGCGAATGACTCGCTGGCAGTGTAATTATACCGATTCAGGGAATCTCTACGAGGCTGCTGTCGCCGAGCATCAGGCGCAGGGTGCGTGGGCGTTTCGCGCCGCCGCGCACGACAGCGTTCTTCCCCAGTAGGCTACCCTCGATGCGCGCGTCGATGTTCTCGATGCAGCTGCCCTCTAAGATGATGCTGTATTCCACCTCGCAGTTGGCGAGGCGCACACCGTCGCCAATCGCCGTGAACGAGCCGATGTAGCAGTCTTCCAAGTGGCAGTTCGCGCCGATAATCGCAGGTCCGCGCACAGTGCAACGCTTCAACACGCTGCCTGCGCCAATCGCGACGCGCCCGTGCAGCTGGGTCTCTTCGCAGACGCCCGCGTTCGAGGGTTGCAAGTCTTCCAGCACCAGCCGATTCGCCTCCAGCAGCGCGTCGAGGCTACCTGTGTCCTTCCACCAGCCCGTGATTTGTTGCGACTCGACGGTGTAGCCGTGGTCGATGAGGTACTGGATGGCGTCAGTGATTTCCAGTTCGCCGCGCCACGAGGGTTGGATGGCGCGCGCGGCTTCAAAGATGTGCTTGTCGAACAGGTACACGCCCACCAGCGCGAGGTTGCTGGGGGGGTGCTTGGGCTTCTCAATCAGGCGCACGACGCGCTCGCCCTGCAGCTCCGCCACGCCGAACTCTTGGGGGTTGGGCACTTCCGCCAGCAGAATCAGCGCGTTCGGCTGGCGTGCTTCGAACGCCTCCACAAGAGGTTTCAGGCTGGAGGTAATCAGGTTATCCCCCAGATACATAATGAATGGTTCATCTTGTAGATACGCCTCGGCGGTCAGCACGGCGTGGGCAAGTCCGAGCGGTTCGGATTGCGGTATGTAGGTCGCCTGCACGCCCCATCGGCTGCCGTCGCCGACTGCATGCTGGATTTCCGTCGCCGTGTCGCCCACGATAATCCCCACCTCGCGGATGCCCGCCTGCGCGACCGATTCCAGCCCGTAGAACAGCACAGGCTTGTTGGCGACTGGCACGAGCTGCTTTGCCATACTGAAGGTGATGGGTCGCAGGCGCGTGCCCTTGCCCCCTGCCAAGATGAGCGCCTTCATCGAACGAGCTGAGACAGATAGGCGCGGAGCGAGGCGGCGAACTCCCAAAAGAACGCCGCCATCGCAGGCGCAAGGTTGACAATCGAGTCGCCCCAGATTTCCCAGCGAGGGAACCAATCGCGCCTTGCCGACGCGCTCGACTCGCCCTTCAGATGCGTGTTCAGCCAGCGCGTCACTTCGCCAATCACCGTGAACCAGTCGGTGGGCGGCGGCACATGCCCGCCCTTGTACCATACAATCTTCTTCGGCTCGCCCGCGGCGTTGTGCAACGCCTTGTTCGACTCCACAGGCACCACATCGTCCGCGTCGCCGTTGATGAACAGCACAGGGCGCGGCGCGATACGCCCCACCCAGTTCACAGGGTCTACCACATCCATTACGCGCAGCGCCTCTTCCATCTGCTTAGGATTATTTTTCGCCGCGTCGCGCCACATCGACAGCGTGCTCTTCTCCATCAGCACCCGCCAATCGCCGCCCGCCACCAGCAATATCGGGGCTTTCACGCGCGTATCTACCCCTGCGAACATCGAGCCGATAATCCCGCCCATACTCGCGCCGATGTAGCCAATCTTATCGGGGTCGATCTCAGAGCGCGTCTGCAGGTAGTCCACACCGCGACGCAGGTCGATCACGGTTTGAATCAGCGCGTCGCGTGCGCGATAGGGATACAGCCCGAAGAACGGCAAGTCGTCGGCAGGTTTGCGCTCGCCGTGATATTGCGCATCGATGGCGAACAGTGCGAACCCCGCCTGCGTCAGCGGTCCCCAGAGCATTTCGAACATCCGCTTATCGCTGCCCAAGCCATGCATGAGGATGACGCACGGGAGCTTTGCCTCGCCGCGATTCTTGGGCAGAACCAGCAGCGCAGGTACACGCTGGTCGCGCGCACTGCGATAGGTCACCTTAATCACTCGGTACAGGGCGGTCTCTTCTGCGGGGGTCTCTTGGGGGCTGAGTGGCAGGGTCTTATCGTAGCCGAAGATGAGGTCGGCGTCGTACTTGGGCGCGCTGTTCTGCGCCTGTGTGCAACTCGCCAAGAGCAGCAACATCGCCAACCAACCGATGGCGCCTATTCGCGGTTCGTATCGCATAGTTATAAGATACCCAACGGCGACGCAGCTACAGGGTTTCCAACCGTGCGTGCGTGTGCTGCGCGCATGCACGGAACCACTGTGGCGAGAGCAGGAGCATCCACCATGCGGCGGGGCGTGCATGCGTTTGAGGCAATCCTTCGCTTGTGAGGAACGCGCTGCGGATGAGCTCCAGCCGTGCGCGTTCCGCCTCACACTCCAGCGCGTCGGCGCGTGCGTGCAACGCCTGCGCTTCAGGAGCGTTCGCCACGCGCAGGCGTTCGATGTTGAGCCGCTTGATGCGCGCCTTCAACTCGCGTAGGCGAGGTGCGAGCGCGGCGAAGCGTTTGGGGTGCTGCTGGACCTCGGCAATCAGGGCGCGCCGCTCCGCGTGTAGCGCGTGCGCTTGCCGACGCAACTGCTCTGCCCACGAGCCGACCGTCTCGGTTAGGCGGGCGTGTATCGCCTCATACTCCTGCAGTCGCGCTTGCCACCCCGCACCCTCGCGCTCGGCCAGCAGCGCCATCAGCGCGCGCGGGCTGCGAATCGAGGCTAAATGCGCCAGCAACGCACGCTGCGACTCCACCACATGATGCCAGCGCTGGGCAAACGTGTCGGTGCAGACCGTCGGCTCGTCGAACGCGCGCGCCAAATGCTCTGGCAGGCGCAGCGCGAGGCACTCGGCAGCCTCAAGCGCGTCCCAAGTGGGGTAGGTCATGCGCACAATCGGGTTCACCTGCACCGGAGTGCCCGCCGCGCGCAATGCGCCGTGCATCTGCGCCGTGCGTGTTAGGTAGGGCGAGCCGCGCTCGTTGAACACGAACACAAACTCACGCGCCAACATCGTAATCAGCGTAATCGCCTTGCCCACCAGCGTACACGAGCCGCCCCAATGCTGCTCCACCACTTGCGCCAAGCCTTGCACATCGCTAATCGGCTGCTGCAAGCGCACAATCTGCGGCTTGGGGGTCAACACACACAGGTAGCGGTCTGTGAGCAGCAGCGTGCCGCGTCCTAACTTCGGTATCAGCAAGTCGAACGGCAGTGCGCCCTCGCCGAACTCACTCAGCGGGTAGATGGGCGTGCCCTCAACCGCGTGGTTGTAGGCGTCCTCGCACGCACCACGATAGGCAGGGCTTAGGAAAATGTTCACGAATTCGAATCGGGGCAACTGCGCAGTCTGTGTGTTGAAACGCAGCAGCTCGGTCGTGCGTGTGAAGCGTATTGTGTCGGGCAGGGCGTCGCCATAGAGCGCGCCGAGCAGTTCTGGGTAAAGTTGCACATACAGGTCGGCGAGCGAGGCGTCGGGCTGGGTCTCGGCGAGTTGTTGCACACGCTGACGCAGCTGCCATGCCCATTCACACGCGCGGGCGCGTTGAGGGGCGTCCTCGATGAACGCGCATGTGCCGTCCAAACCGAACTCCAGCAGCGCGTCCAACGCCGGGGCGATTTCGCGCAGGGGTATCTCGTAGATAGGGCGTGGCGCAGGCTCGCGCGCAACCAAGCCCCGCCAACCCCATGCCTCCGTCA
>JARJMV020000015.1 GCA_029335935.2 bacterium | reverse complement strand
CTGCTGGGCGGTGTGTGGGCGACGACGCGCCACAAGACCGCGCAGTTGGAGAGCCTATGTGCGCGTTTCGTGGAAGAGACACGCACGCTTGCCCCTGCCAGCCTCGCCGAGCTGCTGATGTTGAACGAGGGGAAACGACTCGCCATCACGGCCGACCTGACCACTGGGGCGAGTGCCGCGCCTCGCATCGATCGCTACACAGGGGTTCTGCGCGTGTTCAAGCCCAACCTGCTCTATACCGACGCTTTCCCCGCAGCCGAACCGCCTCCAGACTACACGCCGTTCCCTGAACCCCGCGCTGCCCGAGACCGCTGGGGCTATGGGAGCGTCGTGGCGCTGCCAGCTCCGAGCGACTACGCACAAGACCGCTTCAGTCGCGTGGCGAAGCAAGCTACCTTTGCCATCGAGACGGAGAACCGCCTCGCCCTTTTCGACCCGCAGCAGGTTCGCGAGATCGAGTTTCTGGAGACTGCGGTGCGTGAGCGTACCGTGAAGGTTCAGCGACCTGTGTTGGAGCTCCGCGTGTCGGGAGTAGGGCGCGGCGAGCGGGTTCCAATCCAGCTCTACGGCATCGAGAAGGGCGTGCGTTGGTTCCCCGAATACCAGCTCATCCTCCCGTCGGGGCGAGCCTCGGAAGCGACGCTAAGGCTCGGCGGCGTCATTCGCAACGAGCTGGAAGATTTGCACGCGGTGGAGGCGTCCGTCGATGCGGGCGCGTTCCTGTTCATGATGAAAGACCAGCCCTCGCCGCTTAATCCGCACGACGCCTTTCGCACCCTCTCGAGCTGGTTCGGCGCACCGCGACCGCCCCAAACTTGGTGGTACGCCGCGCGCCAGCGAATGGATTGGAGCCAGCGGCTTTGGCGGTGCGGTGCCCAGCGCACCCAGCGTTTCACCCGGCATGGGCTTCGAACAACACCCCCGCGAACCTGCGCCTGCCGAAACGCTCACATTCTTCAAACTGCCTCAGCGGATTACCCTGCCCAAAGACAGCGCCATCCGCGTCGACATCGCCCAGCAGAAGGTGAGCGTTGAGCATGTCCATCTCTGGATGCACGACCTCAACGAGCGCGAATGGCGCAGCTATGCGCGCTATGAAGCCCTTGACCCACGCGCTTTGACCATCGATGATATCGCTTACCTATTGGCGCAGGAGCGACGGTTCCGCCGAGAAGTGTACGAGGTGATCCTGCTGCGCAACACAGGCAGCACGCCTTGGACCACCGCCCCCATCACGGTGCTGCGTGGCGACACAACGCTTGGGCAAGATGTGCTGCTGTTCACGCCGCCTGGCGACGAGGCTGTTGTCTTCCTCACGCCCACCTCGAAGATCGGGGTCTCCTGCGTGGTAGAGCCAGAGCCGAGGTCCGATTTTGCTCGGATGAGCGAACGCCCCCTCCAACGCGCGACGATTCAGGTGACCAACCTCTACGAGCATCCGATGCGCCTGATGGTGCGCCTGCGCTTCTTAGGGCGCTATGAGGACGCCACCCGTAAACCCGCGCGCGTGCTTGCTAAGTCGGTGGGCGACGAGCGGTTCTGGCAGTGGTACTACAGCTACCAACTCCGCACCCACCCCTACACAGAGGTCATGTGGGATGTGGCAGTACCGCCCGGTACCAGCGAGTGGCAAATGCCCTCTCTGTGCCCAACTTGGGGCTGGAGCCTGGCGCGAGCTTGTCGAATGTAAGGCAAGCGATGCAGGACAAAATCTTGGGGCAGGCGCAGATTGTTGGACGGTTCGCAGCCCGCTAACGCGCTACGCCACAAAAAAGTTCAGCAGGGGCCGCGCTTGCCCCTGCTGAACTAGCCTAATAGCTTTCCCCTCAGTGCAGTTGCGCGGCGAGCCAGCGTTCGGCGTCGAGCGCCGCCATACAGCCCGTGCCCGCCGCCGTGACCGCCTGACGATACACCTTGTCCATCACATCGCCACAGGCGAACACGCCCTCTATGTTCGTGTGCGTGCCGTTGCGCGTGAGGATGTAGCCTTGCTCGTCCATCTCCAAGACGCCCTGAAAGATTTGGGTGTTGGGCGTGTGTCCTATCGCGATGAACACGCCGTCAATCGGGAAGTCGTACGCCTCGTCGGTTTTGAGGTTGTGCAGGCGTACGCCCGTGACCTTGCCCGCGTTCACATCGTAGATGTCGCGCACGACGGTGTTCCAGATGAATTCGATTTTGGGGTTGCGGAAGGCGCGCTCCTGCATGATTTTGGAGGCGCGGAGTTCGTCGCGCCGATGCACCACATAGACCTTCTCGCAGTGGTTGGTGAGATAGGTCGCTTCTTCCATCGCGGTGTCGCCGCCGCCGACCACGATGACCTTCTTGCCTCTGAAGAAGAAGCCGTCGCAGGTGGCGCACGCCGACACGCCGCGCCCTTGAAGCTTCGCCTCGTTCTCCAAGCCGAGCCACTTGGCAGACGCGCCCGTCGCCACAATCACCGCGTGCGCACGGTACTCTTTGCCCGCGTCGCTCCACAGGTGGAACGGACGCTCGCTGAAGTCCACCTTCACAACCGTCTCGTAGAGGATGCGCGTGTCGAACCGCTCCGCCTGCCTGCGGAACAGCTCCATCAGCTCGGGCCCCTGAATCCCATCGGGGAAGCCGGGGTAGTTCTCCACATCGGTGGTAATCATCAGTTGTCCGCCGGGCTGGATGCCCGCGAACAGGAGTGGTTGCAGGCTGGCGCGCGCGGCGTAGATTGCCGCTGTGTAGCCCGCAGGTCCTGAGCCGACGATAATCAGTTTCTCGACGCCTTCCATATCGATGTGAATTGTACCCGACGGCGGCTATCGGAAGTGTTAGGTATAATCCTGCTGATGGAGTGGGACGCGCATACCCTTAAAGTGCTGGAGTTGGAGTATGTGCGGGGCGAATGGGCGAAGCGTGCGGAGACCCCCGGGGGACGCGAACACGCCCTGCAGCGCGCGCTCGCACGCGAGGAGCCGCTGGTGCAGTTGCGCTTGCAAGAGACGGATGATGCCGTGCGCCTGCTGCAGCGTGAGCCGCCCCCGCCGATGCGCCTTGCCGACCCACGCCCTGCGCTCCAGAAAGCCGAGAAAGGCGGCATCCTCAGCCCTGACGAACTGCTCAGCGTGCAAAAGCTTCTACAAGCGGCGCGCCTCTATAAGAGCCATCTGCTGCCTCGCGCCGAGCGCTACCCACGCCTCGCCGTCTACGCCGAACGGCTCAGCACTCTCAGCGCGCTGGAGAAACAGATTGCCCAGTGCATCTCGCCAGCGGGGGAAGTGTTGGATAGCGCCAGTGAGCGCCTTGCGCAGCTGCGCCGCGACCAGCAACGGTTCCACAAGCGCATCACGGAGGAGCTGCAACGGCTGATTCACACTCTCGGCGGCGCGCTGCAGGAGCCGAGCTACACGATTCGGGGCGGACGCTACTGCCTGCCCGTGCGCAGCGACTCGCGCGGGCGCGTGAAGGGCATCGTCCACGACGCCAGCGCGAGCGGCGCAACGCTGTTTATTGAGCCTGAATCGCTGGTGGAGCTGGGCCATCGCCTGCGCGAGCTGCACGCCGCCGAGCAAGAGGAGATAGAGGGTATTCTGTATGGACTGTCGCGCGAGGTGGAGGTGGCGATGGAACCGCTGCGCGAGACGCTCGACGCCCTCGCCCACCTCGATGCGACCCTCGCCGCGGGGCGACTCGCGCTGGATTGGGACTGCACCGCGCCGCTCATCAACACCGACGGCGTGTGGCAACTGCGTGGAGCGCGACACCCGATAATCCCGCGCGAACAGGTCAAACCCATCGACCTGGAACTGGGGCGCGAGTGGCTGGGCGTACTGATTACGGG
>JARJMV020000008.1 GCA_029335935.2 bacterium | reverse complement strand
TGCAAGTCGAAAACGAAATCAAGGTTCCAGCCGAGGGTATCTTCCTACGCTACCGCTGGACGCCCGGCAAGATGTACCGCTATGATGTGCAGGCAGTCGCTAAAGAGGTCAACGAAGTGCAATACTCAGGGCTGTCGCCTGAAGAGACCATCTTGCGCGAGATAACCTTCAAAGGCGACCTGAATGTGATGGATTTCCGTAGCAATCTGGGGCTCATCTCGTGGACGCCTGTGCCGCCCGCCATCGAACTGATGGGCGGTCAACCGAACATTATCAACTCCGACCGTATGGCGCCTGTGTATCAGGAGATTGAGACCACAGGGCGCGTGCGCTATCAGGTCTCGCGTGGCGCTATCGATTCCAGCGAGCCAGGCATCTACTATGTGTGGACCGCCGACCTGCCGCTGCTGCCCCCGCGCCGCTACAAACCGGGCGATCGCTGGAGCGCGACCATCGCGCGCTACGACCCGCTGCGCTCTGGCGATGTTGCGGAAGTGGGCGACCAAATCCCCGTTGCCGCACGCTTGGAACGGTTCGAGTGGGAGCGCGGCTACAAATGCGCCAAGATTGTCTACGAGTTCACGGGCAACCTACCGGGCGAGATCGATCTCGGCGGCGTGCGCCTTGAGAAGCCCAAGAGTACTGTTCGCCGTGTGGTCTACTTCGCCTACGATATCGGGCAAGTCATCCGCATGACCACCACACTTCAGCTGGAAGGCACGATTCGTCAAGACCAATTCGGCGGTGGAATCGGTGGACCGGGCAGTTTCGGTGGACCGCCAGGCTTTGGACGCGGTCCAGGCGGCTTTGGCGCAGAAGATGAGGGTATGATGCGCGGCGGCGGACGCGCTCCGCGCGGACCTGCAGCGGCAGGCGGTCTCGGCACAGGAGTCGGTGCAGGCGTCGGCGGGCCGCCCGCGCGAGGCAGCGGCGGATTCGGCGGCGGCGCACCAATGGGCGCACGCAATCTCATCAACCGATTCGTCTTCGAAATCGATATGACGCTGAACCGAATCTTCTAACCTATGACCAGCCCAGCAGGAGTGGAGCCGCCCAACGAGCGCATCGAGGAAGAGCCGAAGGCGACTTTTATGGAACATCTGGAAGAGCTGCGCAAACGCATCTTCCGCGGGCTTATCTACATCATGCTGGGCTGGACAATCGGCTTCGCGATCACAGGCTATGTTTACGACTTCTTGGCGGGTCCGCTGCTTGCCACGAAACCCGAAGGCGCGAAGTTCGTCTTCACCCATGCTACCGAGCCATTCTTCCTGAAGTTCAAACTCGCGCTGGTGATAGGGCTTATCTTGGCGATGCCGCTGCTGATGCGCGAGTTGTGGGGGTTCTTATCGCCCGGACTGACCAAGCAAGAGAAGCGCGCGGTGAAGCTCATTGCGCCGTTTAGCTTGCTGCTGTTCTTTTCGGGCGTTGCGCTGGGCTACTACATCCTGCCTGCGGCGTTCAACTTCTTCCTCAGCTATCTTAACGACTACCCCGACGCGCAACTGTTCCAAAATCCGGGGCAGTATGTGATGTTCGTGGTAAAGATGATGTTCGCGTTCGGGCTGGGCTTCCAGATGCCTGTGGTGCTGATGTTCTTGGCGCACATCGGCGTGGCGACGCCTGAGACGATGTGGAAGTATTGGCGTCAAGCGATTGTGGGGATTATGTTGCTCGGTGCGCTGCTAACCCCGTCGGGCGACGCCTTCTCAATGCTCGCAATTGCCCTGCCGATGGTGTTTCTCTACTTCCTGAGCATCGCACTGGTGGCGCGCATCACGAAAAAGAAGCGCCAGCAAGCCCTGCGCATGGAAGCCAAACGCACTTAGTGAGGAGAGCAACGAATGGGCACTGCATATACTCCGGGACTTACTGTCAGTGCGAATACGCTCATCTTGAAGACGCGCCGCCTGCCCATCAAGGGCGAGGTGCTGGTGCAAGAGGGCGATACTGTGCAACCCGACACGGTGGTGGCGCGCGCGCTGCTGCCTGGAATCTTGCAGACGGTGCGCGCCGCGCAGGTACTGGGTATCGAGCCCAAGCAGATCCGCTCCGCTCTTAAGGTTAAAGAGGGCGACGAGGTCGAGAAAGACCAAGTGATTGCCGAAACCAAAGGCTTTCTGGGGTTGTTTCGCGGCGTGGCGAAATCGCCCGTGAAAGGCACTGTGGAGCTTATCTCGGAGGTCACGGGACACATCGGGGTACGCCAGCCGCCGACAGTCATCGATGTGAACGCCTATGTGCAGGGGCGCGTGGTGAAAGTGATGCCCCAAGAGGGTGCGGTGATTGAAACGCAGGGCGCCCTCATTCAGGGCATCTTCGGGGTGGGCGGCGAGCGGCGCGGCGTGCTGCGCGTGCTGGTGCAATCGCCCAGCGAGACGCTCACCGCGCAACATATCCCGAACGATGTGCAGGCACAGATATTAGTGGGCGGCGCGAGCGTGGAAGCCGACGCCATCCGACGCGCCGCCGAACTCGGCGCAGTCGGCATCGTCGCAGGCGGTATCCGCGATACCGACCTCGTGCAATACTTAGGACGCGACATCGGCGTCGCAATTACAGGCTCCGAAGACATCCCACTCTCGATCATCGTGACTGAGGGTTTCGGCGCGATACAGATGGCGAACCGCACCTTCCGCTTACTCACGAGCTTGGCAGGTAAAACGGCCTCCATCAATGGCGCAACGCAAATCCGCGCGGGCGTTATCCGCCCCGAAATCATTGTGCCGTTAGAAGACCCCCGCCACTTGCCCGAATCGCCGCCCGCCCGCGAGGCGCAAGCCCTCGATATCGGCAGCGCCGTGCGCATCATTCGCGAACCCTACTTCGGTAGGCTTGGTACCGTGGTGGAACTGCCGCCCGAGCTGATGGAGATCGAATCGGGCACGCACGCGCGCGTGCTGAAGGCGCGCCTCGATGACGGCACGGTTGCGGTCGTGCCCCGTGCGAATGTGGAAATCATCGTGGAGGAGTAGCGATGAGCAAGCACGCCGACGCCGAGAACACCCCTAAAGCGCGCATCCTGCTGGTGGAGGACGACCCCGTACTGTGCGAGACGCTCCAATATAACCTGCAACGCGAGCGGCTCGAAGTGTTCGTCGCCGACAACGCCGAAGACGCGCTCCAACTGTTCAACCAATACCAGCCCCACCTGGTTATCTTGGATGTGATGTTGCCCAGTCGTAGCGGCTTCGACCTGTGTCGGATTATTCGCCAGCATAGTCAGACGCCCGTGCTGTTTTTGACGGCGCGCGCGGCGGAAGAGGACAAAATTCGCGGCTTCGAGCTCGGCGGCGACGACTACATCGTCAAACCGTTCAGCGTAGCGGAGTTGATTGCGCGCATCCGCTCTATCCTGCGCCGTTCACAGTCTGTGGCTGCCCCACGCATTCAGTTCGGCGAGGTGGAAATCGATCTGGAGGCGCGGCGTGTGTACCGAACAGGTGAAGAAGTGCCGATGACCCCAAAAGAGTATGCGCTGCTGACCCTGCTCGCCACGCATCCGGGCAAAGTGTTCACGCGCGACCAGTTGCTGGATCATGTGTGGGGCTTGGGCACTTATGTCAGTCCGCGCACGGTGGATGTGCATATCCGCTGGCTGCGCTCTAAAGTGGAGCCTGACCCTCGCAATCCGCGCTACATTCAGACGGTGCGCGGCAGCGGGTATCGTTTCGAGGCATGAGTTTCCGTTGGCTGCCCGCGTCGCTACTGATGAGCGCAGGGCTGCTCCTACTCACCGCACTGCCGAACTTGCCGAACGCGTGGCGCGAGGCGATTACGGCAATCGCACTGGGCACGATTTTGCTCGCGCTCTACTTCGCGCGGCGCGTGTACCTGCGCTACACGGCGCTGCGCGAACACGCGACGCAACTGAGGGATCAGATAGAGACGCTGAACCTCGAACTCACCCGTCAGCAACGCCGCCGCCTCGCGCTGATTGAACATATGCCCATCCCGCTGCTCATCTGCGATGAGGACGCGATGCTGCGCCATGCGAACCGAGTCGCGCTGGAATGGTTCGGATTTCGCTACATGACGGGCAAATCGCTGCTCGCGCTCACTTTCAGCTACGACCTCTACCTGCTCATGCTAAAAGCGGCGCGGCGGCAGTCGGTTGTGTCGGGCGAAATCACCTTCAGCTTCCCCAAAGAGCGTCAAGCGGAGGCGACCATCTGGTATCTGGGCGAAGCCGACTCGCGCCACCTCTTCGCAATCGCGCTGATTGACAAGAGCGAGCTGGTGCGCTTGGAGCAGGTGCGGCGCGACTTCGTGGCGAATGTCTCGCACGAGTTCCGCACGCCATTAGCTTCCATCCGCTCGCTGGCAGAGACCATCCACGACGACCCCGAAATGCCCCACGCCACGCGCCAGCGGTTCCTGAACCTGATTGTGCAGGAAGCCGACCGCCTCACCCGCATCGCCGACGATTTGCTCTCCCTCACACGCGCCGAGTCGATGACGCCTGTCAAAGAGGTGTTCGAACTCGCGCCGCTCATTCAGCAAGCCGTGCAGGAGATGGAAGCCGAAGCGCAACGCCACCAAGTGCAGTTGCACGCCGAGCCGACGCCCGAGCTGAAACTGTTGGCAAATCGCGACCAGATTCTGCAAGTGTTGCTGAACCTGCTGAGCAACGCGATACGCTACAATAAGCCGCACGGCTCCGTGGCGGTACGCGCCTACGCGCACGATACCCACGCCGTCATCGAGGTCGCCGACACGGGCATCGGCATCCCCAGCGAGGCGCTACCGCGCATCTTCGAGCGGTTCTATCGCGTCGACAAGGCGCGCTCGCGCGAGGAGGGGGGCACAGGGTTGGGGCTTGCCATCGTGAAACATATCGTCGAAGCGCACGACGGCACGGTGGAAGTCGAGAGCGAGTATCGCGTGGGCAGCACCTTCCGCGTGAAGTTGCCCCTCTTTATCGAGGCGCCCTAATGCTGCGCGCGGGTCTCCTCTTGCTCCGCGCGACGCACATTCAGATAGAGTCCCACGCCGCGATTGGCTATCATACCGCCTGCTATCACCATTACCAGCAACAGCAAGATTGACCGCAAACTTGTCCAGACGCCAGTCGCGATGCTGCCCAAGTCGGGCTGGTTGGTGGCGGGGTTGTTCATCAGCTCGCGCGGGGGCGTGGTGAACTGCCGATAGGCTAAGTAGAAGCAGATAAGCATCAGCGCGACGCCGAGCGCGGTGATGAGCAGGGCGAAGGCGCGTCCGAGCCAGTCGCGAGGCGGTTTCATGGCGCAAGTTGCTGCAAGCCGCGCTGGGCAAGCGCGCGTAGGTCGGGGTCGGGCGCGTTCGCCGCCTGCTGGAGTAGCGGTATCGCCGCCGTGCTATTACGTTCAATCAGCGCGAGGAGCGCGTATCGGCGCGTGCGAGTCGTCTGGGCGGCTTGGAGCAGGGCAGGCTCCGCGTCGTCAATCTGGCTGAGCGCGATTGCCGCCCAGTAGGCTCGGGTGGCGTTATCATCGCCCAGCGCGTCTATCAGGGGACGCACTGCGGGCGCGCCGATTTTCGCGAGGCTCTGCGCGGCGCGCTCCACAACGCCGCCGTCAGGATGGCTGAGCGCACGCACAAGTATTGGAACCGCTTCCGCGCGTCCGATGGCGCCCAGCGCATCGGCGGCGGCGCGTCGCACGGTCGGCTCGCGATCGTTAAGCAACGCGCCCAGAAGCGTCGCCGCCTGCGCCTCAGGGATACCGCCCAGCCCCACGGCGACGCGACGACGCACTGCAGGGTTCGGATGACGCGCCGACTCCGCTAAGATAGGCAGCGCGCGTGCGCCCGCGCGTTGGAACCCTATCGCCGCTGCGTCCGCCACCGCTAGGTTGAGCGACCCAAGCGCGTCTTGTAGGGCGCGCAGCGCGTTCGGCGTCGCTATCGCGCCCAGCCCCAGCGCGACCTGCGCGCGCGCGTCGGGGTCGTCCGACTCGGAACGCAACGCCTCTATCAGCACGCGCTCGGTGGACGGGTCGGCGATGCTACCCAGCGCCGACAGCGCCACGCGCCGTTTTTCAGGGGGCAGCTTCAGAAACGGCAGGATTGCCCCAGTCGCGCGGCGGTCGCCGATACGCCCCAGCGCCGCGACAGCGTCTAAGCGCAACCCCTCGTCGTCTTTAGTCGCGATGATACGCAGCAGCCCTTCTGTGCTCCTTGCGCCAAAATGCGCCAGCACCTCTGTCGCAGCGGCGCGCGCCGCGCCCTCTTCAAACATCTTCAGCGCGTGGGGCAGCGATGGCTCGCCCAGCGCAATCATCGCCTCAACCGTGCCGTTGCGCACCTTCCCGTCGCTGTGCTTCAAACCTTCCGCAACCGCCTCCAGATTGTCTTTGCCGATACTAATCAGCGTCTCCAGAAATCGGTCGCGCACGCGCGGGTCGGGGTCGCGCAACATCGCCAGCGCGATTTTTACGCCGTCAGGGTTGTTCATCGCCTCCACGCCGTCCGCCACGCGCAGGCGCGCGGGCAACTTCCGCGACTGGATGAGGTCGAAAAAGTCGTCGCGCCGCGCCAGTGCAGCGAGCGCGACGGTCTGCTGCGCGCGGTTCTCGCCTGTCGCCTGCTCGATTAGCCGATTGGTGGCGATGTTGTTCCAGAGCGCGCTGCCCATCACGCCGCCCACCGCCAGCGCGAACAGCAGTCGGATTAGCCAACGGTTCATCAAACCGCCTATTCCACGCGCCGCGCCGAACTCCTACTGCGCCGTAGGAACCACAGTGCCGTAGAACCCCCACAGGTGCGCTTCGTCGGCGCGCACCCGCACAATCCGACCGATAAGGTCATGTGAACCCACGAAGTGCATCATCTTGTTCTCGCGCGTGAAACCTGCCAACTTCGTCGGGTCTTTCTGGCTGGGTCCCTCCACCAGCACCTCGAACACGCGCCCCACCTGCGCGCTGTTGATTTCGCAAGTGATGCGATTTTGCAAGTCGATGAGCCGTTGGAGACGCTCCTGCTTGACCGCGCGCGGGATTTGGCGCTCCATCTCCGCCGCAGGCGTGCCCGGACGGGGGCTGTAAGCGAACATGTAGGCGCCGTCGAAGCGCACGCGCTCCACCACTTGGAGCGTGTTCTCGAACTGCTCGTCGGTCTCGCCTGGGAATCCCACGATGATGTCGGTGGTGATGGCGATTTCGGGCACGCGCTCGCGCAGCTTGTGGACAATCTCTTCAAACAGCTCCACGGTGTAGAGGCGGCGCATCGCCTTCAGCACCTCGTTGTCGCCCGATTGCAACGGGAGATGGACATGCTCCATCACTTTGGGCAGTTCAGCGATGGCGTTAATCAGGTCGTCTCGGAAGTCGCGTGGGTAGGGCGAGGTGTAGCGGATGCGCTCGATGCCGGGAATATCGCTGATTAGTTTGAGCAGTCGCGCGAAGGGCACGCGCCCCTCCAATAGGTTCTTGCCGTAGGAGTTGACCGTTTGCCCCAGCAGGGTGACCTCTTTTGTGCCGCGCTCGGCGAGGCGTTGGATTTCGTCGAGGATATCGGCGGTAGGTCGGCTGCGTTCGCGCCCGCGCGTGGTGGGCACGATGCAGAAGGTGCAGAACTTATCGCAGCCGTACTGGATGGGCACGAACGCTTTCAGCTTCGGCTGGCGGTCGACTTTGCGTTGGGGGATGTCGGTGACGATGGCGCCTTTGCGTTCGGGTAGCTCGAGCCGCATGGCGAGTCGGCGTTTTTGCACCACCTCTTCCACCAGTGCGCCGACCTGCGCCACATGTGCCGTGCCGATAATCATATCCACATAGGGGGCTTTTTGGCGGATTTCGTCCGCGCGCAGCTGCGCCATGCAGCCGCACACGCCTATCACCAGATGGGGCTTGCGCTGTTTGAGCGAGCGCAGACTGCCCAGCGTGCTGAACACCTTATCTTCGGGCTTGCGCCGTACCGAGCAGGTGTTGAGCAACACCACATCGGCGTCATCTACCGTCTCGGCAGGTTCGTACCCACGCTCCTGCAGGTAGAGGCTCATCTGCTCGGAGTCTTCCTCGTTCATCTGGCAGCCCCAGGTGAGAATTTTGTAGCGCGGCATGGTGTTCACCCCTACGGATTATACCTCACGAGCCGCCGCCCCCGTTGCGCAAACTTGGCAGGAGCGAGGGCAGCTGATGGGGCGCGAGCGTCGTGTCGGAGCCTTCCGACGCGCCCAACCCGCGCTGGATGGCGTCCCACCAATCCCACTGCACGATATGCGAGGCGTCGAAGAGCATCACGCCGTGCGAGTTGAGCCGCGCGGCGCGAATCGCCCGTTCAAAACCTGCAGGGTCGCCCCGATAATCCAGCGCGTATATCCCCGCGTAGACGAACAGGTCGCCGTTCGTCCAATCCATCACGCGGCGCGTCATGCCTTCCACCGTGCGTATCTCGTCGCTGTCGTACAGCGCGGCTTCGTTCATGAAGGGGATACTGTAGTAGACGCCGGGCATCAGGTAGTCCATATCGTACAGGTAGGAGGTGAGCCGATATTCGGGGCTGACGAAGCCGTAGGGACGCGCTAAACTATCGCTGCCCCAGTTCACGCCCAGTTCGAAATAGATGGGATACCAGCTGCCCACATATGCGCCGATGGGCATCGGGCGCACGGACTCAACGACGCGACGGATGTCGCGCAGCAGGTCGCGAATCACGCTGGCGCGGAACTCTGCCCACTGCGCAAACCGCACACCGCGCTCGTAGCCCTCGCGTGGCAACACGGGGGGGCGCACGATGTCGTCGGGCCAGTTGTTCACGCGCCCGTATTGCGCCTCGAACGCCGCGCGCGTGCGCTCCGAGAAGTCGGTATACACATTCGCCCAACGCATCCGATCCAGCACGAAGCCGTCGATGGGATAGTGCTGGCAAATCTCGCGGATAATCGCCAGTAGCCGCGTGCGCACCTCTGGGTGGAGCGGGTTCACAAACACGGCAATCCCTTCCGTGTCCGATTCGGCAATCGGCTGCAGGATGGGCTGCGTCTGCAGGGTGAGCGGGGTTCCGAGCAGGCTGAGCCGCTCCAAGTTCTGCGCCGCTTGACCGTCGGCGAGGAGTATCCAGCCGTTCTCGGGCGGCGTGAGCGAACGCGCGACGAACATCCCGTCCACCACCGCCTGCACGCGCAGGTCGTCGCTGAGTATCGCATATGCCCAGTTGCGTCCTGCAGGCGGCGGGGGCGCAGGGTTGCGCCGATACGCTGCAATCCCATCGGGCGGCGGCGTTGTGTCGAACCGATTCAAATCATAGCGCGAGCCGTCAGGCAACACCAGCGTGCGCCGACGCGAATAGGCGACCATCTGCCAGTCGGCTCGCTCATACGCCGGACCCGTGTTGAACATCTTGTGCCCCTCCGACAGCACATTGATGTTCGCATGCACCTCCAGTCCGACGGCGTGCGCCTCTTCCAGAAACATCTGCAACACATCCAAGTCGGGTGGCACCTGCACGCCGCGCCACTCGGTGAGTTTGGGCGCTATCTGGCTGTTGTAAAGCACATGCCCGCTGATAGGCTTGACATCCAGCACTATCAGGTTGATTCCTACCGCGCGGCAACGGCGCACGAACTGCTGCACCTGCACGCGGTCGATCAGCCAGTGGAGGTTCGCGGTGGCATCCACCCACATCACGCGCCCTTCCAGCCCCATGCGCCGTGTGAGCGCGACCGACGACGGCAACGACTGGGGAGACGCGCTTGCCAACACGCCTGCGCTAACAGCCCAACACCAGAACCATCGCATCGAGCCGATAGGATACCCCAACGGGTAGAATCGCGCTACTATGCAACAGCGTGCGACTTTGCCCGAGCCGACGCCGCGCAAACTGCCGCGCTGGCGCGGGTTCAACCTGCTGAATAAGTTCGGGCTGGAGTGGAGCAACAAGCCGTTCGAGCAGCAGGATTTCGAGTGGATTGCCGAGCTCGGCTTCAACTTCGTGCGGCTGCCGTTGGACTATCGAATCTGGACAGACGCGAGCGATCCCTACCGCCTGCGCGAACAGGAGCTGCGCGAAATCGACCGCGCCGTGCGGTTCGGCGAGCGCTACCAAATCCATGTGCAGCTTAACTTCCATCGGGCGCCGGGCTACACCGTCGCCTCGCCGCCTGAACGGTTGAACCTCTGGAAAGACGAGGACGCCCAGAAACTATGCGCCCACCACTGGACGCAGTTCGCCAAGCGGTATCAGGGCGTCCCTAACCGTCAGGTGAGTTTCAACCTGTTCAACGAGCCGAGCAATGTGGACGCCGAGTCGCATCGCAAGGTGGTCGAGCGCGTGGTGGAAGCCATTCGCAAGGAAGATTCGCGCCGATTAATCGTCTGTGATGGGCGCGATTGGGGCGGCGCGCCGAACGATGACCTGATTCCGCTGCAGGTCGCGCAGGCGACGCGGGGGTCTCAGCCGTTCCGACTGACGCACTACCGCGCCGAGTGGGTGCAAGGCGCCGATCGGTGGTCTCCGCCGACCGAGTATCCGCTGCGCGAGGGCGAGACGCTGTGGGACAAGCAACGCCTGTGGGACGCCTACTACGCCCGTTGGAAAGCCCTCGAACAGAAGGGAGTAGGGGTGATGGTCGGCGAGTTCGGCGCGTATAAACATACGCCCCACGCGGTGGTGATGGCTTGGATGCGCGACCTGCTGGAGCTCTGGAAGCAGGCGGGATGGGGCTGGGCGCTGTGGAACTTCCGAGGTTCATTTGGCATCCTCGACAGCGACCGCGCCGATGTGGCGTATGAACCTTGGCGCGGACACCAGTTAGACCGAGCGATGCTACGGCTCCTGCAGGGGATGTGACAAGCCGAACCACCTACCCGCATGCCCAACTCACTCGGCGGTGAGGAGGGGCAACGGCGGCGAGCAGTCCAGCTGCACATCGTATCGAGCGCGCGGATAGACGCTCTCGTACACTGCTTGCAAATCCAGCGGCGCGTCAGGGTCGCCTGGCAGGAGCGGGATGGGGATGGTCGGCAACGGCTGCTCCAGCTTCCAAGCGTATACTTCCACTATCGGCAACTGCTGTCCGCGCGCCACCAGCGCAAAGTAGTCGCCCTCTGGCAGTGGCGCACTGGTGGGCATGCGCTCGCCTTGCAAGACTAAATCGTTCTCTACTAAATCCACACGCGCGTTGAGGACTTGGCGACGCTTGCGCAGGTATGCTCGCCTGCCTACGGAGTTTGCGCGTTTGTTCGTCGGCGAAAGCCGCTCGATTACAGTGACGCGCTGGCGGTTGGGCAACAGGCGGATTTCGAGGAATCGCTCGCGATACTCTTCGGTCATCGGCACGCTCAGTAGGGCAGGCTGGATTGCGGCGGCGACCCCGACGCCTGCGTGAGGCGCGTCAGGCTGCGCTGTCTCGATGGCGGGGGTCGCGCGTCTGGGGCGCAGCAACTGCCTCGTCGATGTAGATTCGCTCCCCGATGCGCGCGGCATACTTGGGCGTAAGCAGGGGCGTCAGCGCGGCGCGGATTCCTGTAATCATCTCTGCGTGGAAGTCGCGCCACGCTTGCGCCTCGATGTAAGGGCCCATCCCCACAACCCGATGCTGGATCACACGCAGATTCTACCCTGCTTCGCGGGGGCGATACCACAGTAGGCGCAACCCGTTCAGCACGACAATCAGCGTGCTACCCTCGTGCCCAACCACGCCGAGGGGCAGGCGCAGGTTCGCCGTGAAGGTAAAGATGACCAACACCACGATCACAGCCGTTGAGAAGATGAGGTTCTGTTTCAGCACCTGCATGGCGCGTCGGCTGAGGGCAAGCGCGTAGGGCAGGTGCATCAAGTGATTGCCGACGAGGGCGACATCGGCGGTTTCTAAGGCGACATCGGCGCCTGCGCCCATCGCGACGCCCACCTCGGCGGCGGCGAGCGCGGGCGCGTCGTTCACGCCGTCGCCGACCATCGCCGTCGCGCCAAACTCCGCGCTCAGCCGATCCAGCGTCTCCAACTTCTCGTGCGGAAGCAGGTCGGCATAGACCCGATCGATTCCCGTTTGCTGCGCGACGGCGCGGGCGATTGGCTCGGCGTCGCCTGTGAGCATCGCGATACAGGGCACGCCCAGCGCACGCAGCTGCGCGACAGCGTGTGAGGCTTCGGGGCGCACTGTGTCGGCGGCGGCGGCGACCGCCAGGAACTGCCCATCTGCCCACACCACCATCGCCGTCTGGCCCGCCTCAAGCAACGTCTGCACCGCTTGCAGCACAGGCTCGGGCACGGCGAGGTCTTCGAACAGGCGCAGGTTGCCGATTCGCGCTTCCGTTCCATCGTTTAGGGTGGCGCGAATGCCTTTGCCAGGCACGGCCTCAACGCGCTCGACTGGTTGAGGGGCGTAGCCGTGCGCCTGCGCCGCCTGCGCCAACGCCTGCGCCAGCGGGTGCTCCGAACGCGACTCCACATCGGCAATCACCTGCCACGCGCGCGGCTCGTCGCCTATCAGCACGAGGTCGGTGAACTCCAGTTTGCCCGTGGTTAGCGTGCCTGTCTTGTCGATGGCGAGGGCTTGCACGGTCGCCAACCGTTCAATCGGTTCGCCGCCCTTGAACAGCACGCCGCGTCGGGCGGCGTTGGCGATGGCGCTCAACAGCGTCGCGGGCGTGCTAATAACCAACGCGCAGGGCGAGGCGACCACCAACAGCGTCATCGCGCGGTAGAAGGCGTCGGTGAAACTCCAACCGATGAGGGGCAACCCGACCGCGACGGCTGCTGCCCCCCCAATCACTCCCAGCGCGTAGCGTTGCTCGAACCGCTCCAGCCAGCGTTGGGTGCGCGCCTTCTGCTCCTGCGCTTGCTCCACCAGTTGCATAATCCGATGGAGCAGGGTCTCCGTCGCAGGCGCACGCACTTCGATCTCCAGCACGCCGTTGCCGTTCACAGTGCCTGCAAACACCGTACTGCCGACAGTTTTATGCACGGGCGTACTCTCGCCAGTGATGGGCGATTGGTCGACATGCGAGTCGCCCTGCAGCACGACTCCGTCGGTGGGGATGCGTTCGCCGGGGCGGGTCAGCACGCGGTCGCCCACTTGGAGCGCTTCCACAGGCACAGTTTCCACGCCTGTGGCAGTGAGGCGCGTGGCGACTTCGGGCTGCAACGCCATCAGTGCGCGCACGGCGCGGCGACTGCGCGCCAGCGCGTAGTTCTGCAGCGTGTTCGAAAGCGAGAACAGGAACAGCAGCGTCGCGCCCTCGGGCGCCTCACCCACCAGCGCTGCGCCAATCGCCGCCGCAATCATCAAGAAGTTGACATCGAGCCGTCGCTCGCGCAGGGTCTGGTAGCCGTCCACCACGCCGAAGTAGCCCCCTGCGAGGTAGGCGACGGTGTAGGCGAAGTTGGCTGCCCCCCCATAATTTTGCCAGCGCAGCAGCCCGCCCATGATAACCATCAGCAGCGTAATCGCCGACAGCAGCGGCTCCCAGAACGCGCGGCTTTGCCACAGCGGCGCGGGACGCTCAATCGCTTTCACACGGCGCAGGAGACGGTCAGTGGCTGCTTTGGGGGCATCCTCTTGCTCGATGAGTAGCGTCTCGCCGTCAAAGCTCGCGCGGTAGGCGACGCCGTTCACTTGCCAGCGTTTGCCGTGCTGCGCCACGCTGGGGCACGCCTCGCACACGCCGTTCGCAGGGTCGCGCAGACCGCAAGTGGGGATACGCACGCCTAACTCGCGCAGCAACGGTTCGGCGGCGGACTGCGCCTCCGCCGCGCTGAGCGTGTCCGAGTCGTACTCTAACTCAACAGCGTCCTCTTTGTACCGATAGCGCACGCGATATAGCCCGCGCGTCGAGATTGCGACCTTTGCCATCTCATCCACGCACGAGTCGGCTTCCGCCGCGCGCTTGCGCAGATAACGAATCACGCCCATCACGCACTCTCCTTCGCGTCCTGCGCACGGCAGCTGGGGCACAAGCCATAATACACAATCCGCGCGCCCTGTATCTCATAGCCCGACCGCTCAGCGACCGCCTGCTGCACCGCCTCTATCAGATGCTCGTCGAAGTCTATCACGCTGTGGCATCGGATACACACGAGGTTGATGTGAGGCGTTAGGTCGGCGTCGAAATGCTCCGCGCCGTCGCCCGCGTCGCCCAGCGTATGCACCAACCCCATCGTCTTCAGCACATGCAGCGTCTTGTAGACCGTCGCCAAGCTGAGCGTGGGGAACTGGGGCAATAGTTGGTGGTAAATCATCAGCGCGGTCGGATGGTCTTTGCTCTCCGCCAGCACCTTGCATATCGCCACGCGCTGTGGGGTCAGGCGCAACCCTGCCTGCTTCAGCCCTATCGCCAATCGGTTCATCGGCTCTCTCCTGTGGATAATTACTCTCTAAGGCAAATTATACTCCAAAAGGTCGGGAGTGTGTCAACCCCCCTTGAGAAACGCCCTCAGCGTAGCGTCGGCGTCCTCGCCGACGAAATCGAGCAGGAACATTTTCCGAAAACGCGAATCGATACATCACATGTTCCAAGATCTGCTCAAAGACGCGCTCTCAGCAGAACTGCCCACAAGCGTCGACCGCCTACAAGACGCGATAGAACGTGCCTGCCAAGGCATTCAACGCATGGTGGAACGTGGCTACACGCGCTGGCTGGTGATGTATTCGGGCGGAAAAGACTCCACGACTGCGTTGGTGCTTTGCGCCGAAGCCGCTAAGGCCCATGGCTTTACGCTGGAAGTGCTTTACTGCAACACAGGGATTGAGATTCCCACCCTTCGCGACTTTGCCCGCAGCTTTTTAGACTGGCTCCGCGCCGCCGAACGCGCCCAGATTACCGAACTCAGACCTGCCGTTGAAGATTCTTTCTGGGTGCAGCTTATCGGCAAGGGCTATCCCCCCCCCCACCAGCACTTCCGCTGGTGCACTCGTCGGTTGAAGATAAAGCCTGTGGAAGACTACCTACGGAACTACTCGTCTGCGGAACGCCCGTTGATTGTTACGGGCGTTCGTTTGGGGGAATCGGACGCACGCGACCTGCGTCTCCAACTCTCCTGCGCTCGCGGCGGTGAATGCGGACAAGGCGTCTGGTACGAAGAGAGCCAACGCCTCCAACTTGGATACTTCTCTCCCATCCTCGTCTGGCGCGAATGCGAAGTGTGGGATTTTCTCAACTTCATCGCGCCCGCGTGGGGCTATCCAACGCGCGGACTGTTTGAGGTTTATCAGGGTCGCGAAACGCGTTTTGGATGCTGGACATGCTCGGTGATTTCCCAAGACAGAACGATGCAGCGGATTGTTCAAAAGCGTGAAGATCTTGCCCCTCTGTTGGAGTTTCGCAACTGGCTTGTGGAGTTCGCCAAACAGCCCCAAAACCGAGTCCTCAAGCCGAACGGAGACTGGGGCAGACTCACGCTCAAGGCGCGTTTTGAGATTCTGCGCCGATTGCGCGCAGTCGAACAAACACTGGGAGAACAGATTCTGTCATCTATCGAGTATCATAGAATCTGTCAATTGTGGGAAAGCCCCCACTATGCGGACACCTATTGACGGAGGATGGCATGCCCTACGCAAAACAGATGAATAACCCGCTGGGCGCATCTGACTTTCTAAATCAGATGCACGATGAAGACTACCAGCAGTTCAAGGAAATAAAACAGATTATCGAGGACCTTGCTGGCAGTCTCCAGGATTCGTCTGTGAAGCGCATCACGCCTGCATCTACGAGTTACCGACTCGTCTCTATTGCCGTAGATGGCGGCAGCTCCCTACTATTTCCTGAATTCCGAGAAATCAGTCTCGGTATGATTAGGGTATGCGCGTACAGTGACGACCTTGAAGAACAACCCGAACCTGTGGTTAAGGTAATCAAGAACTATGAGTTGTTCGATTTCCACAAAAATACACAAGCCAGCGAGGCGCTTCGTCAAAAACGGGAAGCCTTACTGAAGGCATGGTTCAACGAAGAGCCTCTAAACACCTTCTCCGCAGAGACACAAATTGCTCTTGAGGACTTAGGAGACCATATCTACAAGGATTTGCAAAGCTTTACAAACATCGTGCGCAGCGTGCTGGAGTGGGCATACATCGTTTCGGTGGCAAAGCGCTACAAAGAAGTCCGAATCAAAGTCGCGATTGTTCGGGACGGGCGACTGGAACAACACGGGGTGAAAGAAAATTTTGTGACTAAGCTTAAAGAATACTTTAAGAAGCATCAAACGCGACTTGTAGGTATAGTCAAAAAC
>JARJMV020000005.1 GCA_029335935.2 bacterium | reverse complement strand
CTTGGACAGGACTGTCCCAGCCACGTGCGTTTGTGCTTGGACCGGAATCTCCACGCCACGCGTGCGCAGGAGCGACGCCATTCGGGGCGTCAGCGCCCCTGCGGACAGGGTGTGCTTGGACAGGAATGTCCAAGCCACTTGCGTTTGTGCTTGGACAGGAATGTCCAAGCCACTTGCGTTTGTGCTTGGACAGGAATGTCCAAGCCACGAGTAGGCTGGTGCGACGCCATTCGGGGCGTCCGTAAGTAAGCGTTCGTTTTACCCCCCTGCTGCGAGTTCCCTCTATGAGCGTTGCGAACCCAAAGGCAGAGGTCAGCTAATAAACTCCCTGATGTCGTCGGCGTGGGGCATACTGTGGCTTGGACATTCTTGTCCAAGCGCGTTTCGTCGGCGGGGACACCGACGCTACGACAGCAAGCAAGCAGTCGCGCCGACGCTACGACAGCAGGAAAGCAGTCGCGCCTGACGGTACGACAGCAGGAATGGCAGGCAGAAAGCGCGAGTCTTGCTACCCGATAGGCTTGATGTAGCGTCGGGGGATGCCCCAAGGAGCGCGCCAGTTGCGGCTGAGCAGGGCGTTCGCCTCGCGGTCGCCGACAATCTGTGCGCGTTGGGGGTCCCAGCGGATACTGCGCCCGACGCGATAGGCGATATTGCCCAGCAGCGGCACAATCGTGGAGCGCACGCCCGACAGCACATCAGACGCCAGCGGCGCGCCCTCGCGTATCGCCGCCAAGAAGTTCTCTGCGTGCGGTTCACTCTGCGCCGAGCCGCCCCGTTTGTACGCAGGGATACGCTCCTTGTCGGGATGTACTTCCAAGCCGCCTCTGTCCACAAACAGGCTGCCGTTCGTGCCGATAAAGAGCGTGCCGTAGCCGCGCCCATAGAGGGGGTAATCGCTGCCCGCGCGGTGGGTGTAGACCAGCGTCCAATCCTTGAACTTCCAGATGCAATCGATCGTGTCGGGCGTCTCGCGATTGTCGTTCAGCGCGAGTTTGCCGCCGTAGGCGCACACTTCAGTTGGGTTATGCTCGCCCATGCCCCACAGCGCCACATCGATGAGATGCACGCCCCAATCCGCCACCTTGCCGCCTGCGTAGTCCCAGAACCAGCGGAAGTTATAGATGCAGCGGTTGGGGTTGTAGGGGCGTTTGGGGGCAGGTCCCAGCCAGAAGTCCCAGTCTAAGTCGGGCGGCGGCTCGCTGTCGGGTGGGTTGCCGATGCCGTTTGGTGTCTCGTTGGCGATGTTCCAGCAGTGGACGGTAGTGATTTTGCCCAGCCTGCCCGAACGCACAATCTGCACCGCCTCCTTGAAGTGTTCGCCGCTGCGCTGTTGCAATCCGATAGCGACGACGCGTTGATGCTCGCGCGCGGCATGCACCATTGCTAGCCCCTCCACAATGCTGTGCATGGCAGGCTTCTCGCAGAACACATGCTTGCCCGCCTCGCAGGCGTCGATGGTCATACGCGCGTGCCAGTGATCGGGGGTAGCGACCACCACGGCGTCGATATCTTTGCGCTCCAGCAGCCGTCGGTAGTCGGCGTAGGGTTGGATGTCGTCGCGCCCTGTTATCTGACGGAACTCGTCGAGATGTTTCTGATACACATCACATGCTGCAACAATCTCGCATTGCCCGCGCAGGCGGTTGAACTGATTGTAATGATGGCGTCCAATCCCGCCGCAGCCGATGATGCCGATTCGTATCTGCTCGTTCACAGCGTATCTGCGTTTCATAGCGACCTCGCGAGGGTGAGGTTCGTGAGCGAGGGTGAGTTTCCTGCAGGGGAAGCGCGCCGCGCGCCGAAATATCGGAGCGGTGAGAGTATGGACCGAACGCAACAGATGGGAGCTTTGAACGACCCGCAGCGCACGCAGGCGATGCAGATGCCTGTGTTAGACCCCACACGCACGCAGGCGATGCCGAACCTGATGGGCGCACCGCTCCAGCCCTCGCTAAGCTTGGAGGTCGTACTGGGCAGGCGATACGCGCTGGCGCAGAGCATCGTCCGCGAGGGCTTGCTCGTCCCCATCCGCGCCGTGCAGACTGCCGCAGGACGCGCCCCACTCAACCTCTGTCTCGTGTTAGACCGCAGCGGCTCGATGGAAGGCGCGCCCTTCGAATACGCCAAGCAAGCCTGCGCCTACATCGTCGACCAACTCACCGAGCAGGATGTGCTGTCGATAGTGACCTTCTCCGACGCGGTGGATGTCGTGATGCCCCCGCGCAAGATTGTCAACAAGTCGCTCGTGAAAGACCATATTATGCGCCTCACTGTCGGCGACACCACCAACCTCTACGACGCGCTGGTGGTCGGAACTCAGCAGATTACAGGAACGCCGCTGTTAGGCTACCAGAGCCATCTCATCCTGCTCACCGACGGCGAACCCACCACGGGCATCAAAGACTTCTCCACAATTGTCGGCGCGGCGGCGAAAGCGAAAGAGTTCGGCTTCCATATCACCGCGCTCGGCTTCGGACCTGACTACAACGAGGAGCTGCTGGCAGGCATCGCCCGACGCAGCGGCGGCAAGTATTACTATATCGACCAGCCCCACCGTATCCCCGAAGTATTCCAGCAGGAGCTGGTGCGCTTGATGACCGTCGTGGCGCGCAACCCCCAATTGGAGGTTCGGCTCGCGCGCTGGGTGCAAGTGCGCCAAGCGTTCGGCGGCGAGCTGAAACTGCAAGGACGCACCGCCACACTCAGCCTGGTCGATGTTGAGCGCGGCAGCACCCTCAACCCTATTCTGGAGCTGGAGTTTCCCAACCACCCTGCAGGGATTTATCGCATCGCGCAGATTACGCTCACTTGGGATGACATCGTGACGGGGCGCACGGAGACCGCCACTGCCGACGCCGTTATCGAGTTCACCACCGACCCTGCGCTGGCGAATCAACCGCAAGACCCGCGCGTCGCCAACGAACTCCAAGTCGCGGTCGCCTCGCGTGCGCTGGAGAAGACCATTATGGGCATGCGCGCGCACCAACTCGATCGCACACAGGCGATGGCAGAGCTGCAACGCACGCAGGCAATCCTGCTCAGTCAGGGGCGCACTCAGGAAGCGCAGGAGGTCACCCAAGCCATTCGCGCCCTGCAAGGTCAAGACTCCAACACTGCCGAGAAGACGCTGATGGGCACGCTGGTCAATCTGGAGCAGGGCAAACGCGAGGGTTAATCACTCCACCGTCACGCTCTTTGCCAAGTTGCGCGGCTGGTCGATTTCGCATCCGCGCAACCGCGCCACATGATAGGCGAACAGTTGCAGCACGGGTATCGTCGTCAGCGGCGCCAACTCCTCCAGCGGGGGCGCAGGCACATACACCGTGTAATCCGCTTCCTGCGGCAGCAGCGTGTCGTCCTCTGTGGTGACCAAGAACACCGTGCCCTGACGCGCCTTAACCTCCTTCAGGTTGCCCAGCAGTTTCTCGCGCGTGCGCGCCTGCGTGGCGATGAACACCGCCACCACGCCCGGCTCCACCAGCGCGAGCGGTCCGTGCTTCATCTCGCCCGCAGGCGGCTCTTGGGTGGGCACATAGGCAATCTCTTTGAGTTTGAGGGCGCCCTCCATCGCCACATAGGCGTCCACCCCGCGCCCCAGATAGAACGCCAACGGCATCTGAGAGACCTGCTCGGCAATCTGGCGCACCTGCGGCTCGGTCTCCAACGCCCGCGCTATCAGCGACGGCATCTGCATTAGCCCCTTGACCCCCTCCGAATAGACCTGCATCGGCAGCGTGCCGTTCACCGACGCCAGATACAGCCCCAGCAGATACAGCACTGCGATCTGCGTGCTATACGCCTTCGTGGACGCCACCGAGATTTCGGGACCCGCCTGCGTATACAGCACATGGTCGCACTCGCGCGCGATGCTACTGCCCACCACATTCACGATGCCCAGCGTGGTGTAGCCCGCCTCACGGCATAGGCGCAACGCCGCCAGCGTGTCCGCCGTCTCGCCCGACTGGCTGATGAACACCGCCAGTGTGTTCGGCTGTAAGATTGGGTCGCCGTAGCGGAACTCGGACGAGTAGTACACCTCCACCGGGCGACGCAGCCACCGCTCTAACACATGTTTGCCCACCAGTCCCGCATGGTACGCTGTGCCGCACGCCACCATCACAATCCGACGGAACTTCTGCCAATCCTCCACTTCCAGCTTCAGCTCGGGGAACTGGATACCGCCGTTGGGCTTGAGCCGTCCGCGCAGGGTGTCGCGCACCGCCTCTGGCTGCTCCAGAATCTCCTTAATCATGAAGTGATCGTGTCCGCCCTTCTCGGCGGCTTCGGCAGACCAAGTAATCTCCACGGGCGGACGCTCTACGGGCGCGCCGTCCAAGCGCATCAAGCGCACGGCGTCGCGCGTCACCACGCCCACATCGCCGTTCTCCAACAGGATTACGCGCCGTGTGTAGGGCAGCAGCGCGGGGATGTCGGAGGCGATGAAGTTCTCGCCTTCGCCCAAGCCAATCACCAGCGGCGAGTCGTGGCGCGCCACCACCACGCGGTCGGGGTACTCGATGAACAGCACGGCAATCGCATACGAGCCGCGCACGGGTTGCAACGCGCGGCGCACGGCTTCTTCTGGGGGGTAGCCCTGCGCCAACTGCTCCTCAATCAGGTGCGCCAGCACCTCCGTGTCGGTCTCCGAGCGGAACTGATGCCCCCGTGTGAGCAGCTCCTGCTTGAGCTCCAGATAGTTCTCGATGATGCCGTTATGCACGACGGCGACGCGCCCCTGCTCGTCGGTGTGGGGGTGGGCGTTCGGGTCGTTGGGGATGCCGTGGGTTGCCCAGCGCGTGTGGGAGACTGCCAGTCCGTGCGCCTCGACGCCGTTGAGCAGCTCGCGGAGCTGTTGGATTTTGCCCGCGCGTTTCATCACCTGCAGCTGCTCACCACCCCAGAACGCCACGCCTGCCGAGTCGTAGCCCCGATATTCCAGTCGTTTCAGTGTATCCAGCGCCACCTCCAGCGGTGGGCGCGCCCCGATATAGCCTGTGATGCCACACATAGCAATCTGCCCTCGTGAGGGGATTATACCTGCTGCGGTGCTGGGTCGGCGTCAAGTCCCCGTCCCATCTCCCACATCGTGGCAGAGGGAAGGTAAGGGCATAAAAAACACTCTCGGTTGAGGGGCGTTCGTCGGCGAGGACGCCGACGCTACGAGTTGGAGTATTCGTCGGAGGGCGCACCGACGCTACGAACGGCAGTGCGCCATCACGCTCGATGCCGGGGTGAACTCCGAATTCGTACCCCCTGTCAGGGGGCAAGTAGGGGGGTAAGGGCATAAAAAGTACCCCCAATCTCTCTCAGAGGGAGAGAAGGGAGCGTGCGTTGGCAAAACGTTACCCCCTCTCCCGCTATGTGAGAGAGGGGGATAGGGCTACTACTTGCGGCGCTTCAGCCCGACCAGCCCTGCCAGCCCTGCGCCCAACGCAAAGAGCGACGCAGGTTCGGGGACGGTGTCCAGCAAGAACCCCTCGAAGCGCCCCGTCGCTGCGTTGATGCCCCTGCCCGCGATGTAGCGTCCATCGGGCGAGATGGCAAAGGCTTCCTGCAATATCGAACCGTTCAGTAAGGCGGCGTAGGTGACATTCAGGTCTTCCATCCCGCCTGACGCCGTCCAGCGAAAGGCGCGTCCATTACCGCTGGTATCTTCTGCCCATCCGACCACCACCGAACCATCGGCAGAGATGCCATACGCCCAGCTATGACTACCCCCGAGTGTACCGAGGTCTTCCATCCCTTCGCTTTGCGTCCAACGAAACGCGCGCTGCTGACCGCTGGCGTTGTATGTCCATCCGACTACCACCGAACCATCGGTAGAGGCGCCGTGCGCCCAGCTATAACCGCCTCCGAGGGTACCGAGGTCTTCCATCCCTGTTGCTTGCGTCCAGACCCCCTGCCCCTCCGCTCTGGGAGAGGGGTTGGGGGTAGGGCTGAAAAACGCGCAATCCCGATTTTCCGAACGCTCTCAGGCGGAAGACTAAAGATTTCGCGGCGTGACGCCGATAATCTTAGCAGGTTCGCGCGCGGAACCAAACCTTTGAAGGAGGATTGAACCATGAGCCAAGTGTTCTTTGCAACGGGCGGTACTGAGGTGACGCGTTCTTTTGATGCCACGACGCCCACGAATTGGTATGTTTGCACGACGCCCGACACGACGCGCACACTCAGCGAGTTCCAGAACACTAACTGGGGCGCAGCGTTTGTGTTTTGGGGCAGCCCGACAGGACAGACCGATAACTTCAACGCGCACACCTTCATCAACCAGATACGCATGACGAACCCGCAGACCCCGTACTTCCTGATTGTGCCCAGCCAATATGCGACGCAGGCGACCCAGTGGCAACGCGAGACTGGCGCGTCCGGCTATGTCATCTGGAACAATACGACCCCGTCCGAGTTCATTACCCAAGTGCGCACCCTGCTGAACCAGTATAACATCGAGGCGGCATAGAGAACCCGTGCAGCTCCCCCTTCATACTTTGGAGGGGGAAGCGCTTTACCTGTGTGCGGCGCGACGACGGCAATCTCGTCGCGCCGTTGTTTGTCATCAATCGGGAGGTCACACCCGCTGCGTGGACGAGGGCAGCTGCAAGCGCGACGCCGATGCGCTCGCTCCAAAACCAGACGCGGTCTGCCGATAATTGCGCTTGATGCAGTGGGTTATGTGGAGTGGCATCACGCTTGGGCTGAGTGCGAGTTTCGTACTGGGCGGCGTGCTGGTTCGGCTCGCTACGCCGTACCACACGCAACGCGCCGAGACGCTCGACGCGCTGACAATCTATGATAAGAAGGCGATGGCGTCGGTGATGGGCGAGTTTCGGGGCAACGTGGCGGGCTATCTGTGGGCGAAGACCGATGAGTAGACCCACGGCGGCGTGCGCCTGCGCCCGATGACTGAGCGCGAGAAGCATACGGGCAGCGCCCACGCCGCCAGCAGCGCGGATGGCTTACATAATCACCAAAACGAGACGGGCGTCATCCCCGAACCTGAACGCGACCCGCGCTGGCTCTGGGGCGATATCGAGCGGAATGTGAAGCCGTATTTCGATGTGCGCCATCACTTCCATCGCCCCGTGCGCGAAGTGCTGCCCCTGTACCGCTTCATGACCTGGATTGACCCGACTTTCGTACCTGGCTACTTGGTGGGGGCGCAGATGATACTGTTCGACAATCAGCGGAACCTGCCGCAAGCGTTGGTGTTTCTGGAGGAGGGCGCACGACAGAACCCACGAAGCATCGCGATATTCACCGAGTTGGGGCGGTATCACCTGCTCTACACAGAGGACTACACGAAGAGCGAGGCGTACCTACTCAAAGCGTTGGAGAACGGCGCGGCTTGGATGCCTGAGAACCCGTTCGAGCGCGAGGGGTTGCTGCACGCATACCGTTGGCTCGCGCTGAAGGCGTACAAGCAGGGCGAGTTGGGCAGGATGCGCACTTGGGCGTGGCGCGGGCTGCAACGCTTCCCCGACGACGGCGCGCTCAAGCTCTTGATGGAGAAACGCCAATCGGCTACGCTTCGTCGGGGGCGATACCCAGTTCGCGCGGGCGTGGGG
>JARJMV020000302.1 GCA_029335935.2 bacterium | reverse complement strand
GCGCGCGTACCAGATAAATCTGACCCTTACGGGGGATGATGTTGCCAATCACGCCCACGACGAAATCCGTTGGCGACAGCCCCAGTTCCGCCCGAACCGATGCGCGCGTTCCCTTGTCGGGCACAATCAGCCGCGCGGGGTCGACAAACCCGTGAACCGTGCTGATACGACGCGGGCTCACGAGGTTGTGCGTGATATGGTAGCGGCGCGTCTGCTCAGAGACGGCGATGATATGGTGCGCCATCCGCCAGTGGAAGTGAACGGTATGCGCGTGGGCGCGCAGCACCGCAGGGACCCTAACCAGTCGGCTGAGCCACACGGCGAAGTTGTTCGCGCCCGACATATGCGCCAGCAGCACCTCGACCTGCTGCTCGCGCACGAACTGCGCCGCCGCTTTCAAATCCTGCAGGGGCAGGCGTTTCATGCGCGATTCGAGGGTCGGCACGCCTGTCGCGCGCGCCCGTTCCAGTACCCACGCGCCCGGCTTGCCCATCAGCGTAATCGCGTTGCCACGCCGATGGAGCTCCTGTGCAATCTGAAGCGTATGCACTGTCGCCCCACACGCCGTCACGCCCGACACAATCTCCAAGATGCGCACGCGATTAGAATACCTGTTGTAGAGCCGTCTCTATTCGCGTGGCGTCGTCGGGGCGTTCACCTACGCGATGGAGCGACCAGCGCTCGGTATGCTCCAGCGCGCCTTCGGGGGGCAGCTCCGTCAGCGGCGAGAGCGTCTCCAGCTCCAGCATATCGGCGTTGGTAAACACTTCGGTATTGCATCCGAGGTCGGGATACTGCGCGTCCGCTTGGTGCGCATAGCGTTTCACAAACAGTGTCTCGCCGTGCCAGTATGCCATCCAGCCCAGCGTGTTGCTCACGCCAATCTTGAGGGGTTGGCTCGCGTCGGCGTCTTGACGCACTTGGATAAGGCGTCGCCCGAAGTGCAGGCGCGGGTCGCTCAGGTCGGTGTATGCCCACAACGCGAGTGTGCGCACGGGCAGCAGCGCGTCGGGATGGGGCTGATACGGCTCTTGGGGGATGAGCGCGACGCCGCCTGACGCCATAACGCTCAGCGCCCACGCCGCTAAACGCACGCTCCAGAGGTTGCGGTTGATAAGCTGATGCCGAACGATAATCTCACGCTCTGTGGGGTAGATTGCCGCCGCTTTTTGAATTCCGGTCAGCGTCTCGGTGGGCTGGCGCAGCAGCAGTCGCTCGCCGTTCCAGTCCCACTCGATAGGGGCATTGTCGGGCGCGTAGGTGCGCGTGGGGTGTTCGGGGGCATGCCAGAGCCGATGGCCGCCGTAAGCGCGCCAGCGGTCGCCCCCGACTGGGCCCGCCACGCCGGGATTAACCCAGCACAGGGTCGCCGCGCCGACGAAGCCAAAGTGCAGGATGCGTCTTCCTAACTGGGTGGGGATGACAAGCTCCCACACGCCGTTGGTGAGGCGCAAACTGTCGCGCCAGCCCCGATACTCGGTCAGGTCAATCTGCCACATTTTCGTTCAGCACCCTGCGCCGAACGCGAACAGCACTTGGAGCAGGTCGGCGTCGTCGATGTTGCCGTCCCAGTTCAGGTCGCGGCGATTGTAGCCTTGCGCGCCGAAGTGGAACAGCGTCTCCAGCAGGTCGGCGTCGTCCACGCAGCCGTCGCCGTTCACATCGCCTATGGAGTCGCGCCGCCAGCGGTAATCGTTGCGCATCGCCTCGCGCCAATCTTGAATAGTGTTCCACTTACCCTCGATGTAGTAGGGGTCTATCTGGGGCCACCGATACAGACACAGCCCCCATATCGTCTGGTTGGCGGGGTTCTGGTTCCAAGCGTTCAGCTCCATGTAGGCGTTTTTAATCCAGCCGTTATTGGTGTTCGTCCAAGGCTCGCCCTGATTGGTCTCGGTGATGAAGACGGGCAGGTGGCGCAGTGAAGCGGGCACACGGCTCAGCAGGTTCCGATACACACGGAAGTGCAGATACACTTGGTCGTAGGGGGGCTGCATGCGCACTTCGCTGAAGATGTTGTTCGGGTCGCTGCCGTGCGTGTAGGCGTGCAAGATGAGGGCGTCCTGTTCCGCGCCGATTGCGTTGAGCATCTGCGCCCAGTAGTCGAGAAAGCCCGGAATGCCATATTGCGGGAATGGCGGCGCGTAAGTGCCCACAGGCGCAGCGCAGACCCAGTCGTCTTCGTGACCGGGGAGAGCGCGGATGGCGTCGCGGCAGAGTTTGAAGACCTGCGCGTATCGGGCGACCGTGATAGGCTCGCCACTCTCGCCGCCGGGCCACTCGACGGGTAGGTTCGTCTCGTTGCCGATAATCCAGATGTGTGCGCCGTGCGAGTGGCGCACGAAGTTCGCCACGCGCTGCGCGAACTGGGCGTACTGCGTGGAGGGCGGCAGCGTGCCGTTCGGGTGATAGCCGTAGTTTAGGCGCACAATCACGCCGTGCCCCGCGTTGCGATAGGGGCGATAGTCGCGTCCCGATTGGTTATTGGGGTCTGCGCCCAGCTCCTCTGTGAACAAAATCCAGAGACGCTTGCCCTCCGCGACGGCGGCGAACTCGCCGCCCGGCTCGTGTAAGCCGAAAATCCAAGGCGGGTTCACAGGGTCGCTCTCGTTGGGTAGGATGCGGATGTCATCCAGATAGACCACATAGGGGCGCGCATCGGACGGGTTCACAGGGGTGAACGCGAGATGTTCCAGCACGCCTGCGCGCCCTTCCAAGACGCCGTTCGCGCCGCCTGCGAATGGGCGCACGGGTTCGTTCGGCACATCGAACACAATCTGTATCCAGCGGTCTTTCTGGGCAATGCGCTTGCCAATCGGTGGGCTATACGCATCGCCCCCAGTGGCGCCGACCCACTCGATTGCGCCTGTTGCGCCGCCGTTCGCGCCGTAGGCGGCTTGCGTGTGGGTCTCGCGCACGCCAAGTGTGAGGTAGAAATCGGGCGTACTGCTGGGCACATAGAGCCACAAGCTCAGTCGCCGCGTGAAGCTGATAGTTGGGTTGCCGTAGTAGAGGGTGCTGTTGGTTGTCAGGCGCAGCCACGCGCTCGAATTGCCGTTGAACTGCCATGCGACCTTAAGCGAGCGGCTGCCCGACGGCGTGCGGTTCTGTTCTAAGCTAATCTGTGCGCAGTTCGCGCCGCTGCTACATGCGCCTGTGTACGCCAAATAGCGGCTGGTTGTGCCCGAATAACTCGGCTGACGGAACATGACCATGCCGTTCAAGCCGTTGTTGAAGCCTTCAAAGTGCATGATTTCGCCCTGCGCCGCCGCGTTTCCACACAGTCCAACAAAGAGCGTCGCAAGCTTAAGCAGTCGCCTATCCATCCTTTCCTCCACGCCGCTGGTGAGGCGTCGGTCGCGTTCACTCGTGAGCCGAACTGCCTGCCACAGTATACCCACCTTCTCAGTGGTGAACGAGTTTCGGATTGAGCAAGCGAAGCAGCAGCGCGATTAGGCGCTTCGAGCGTGCGCTCAGCCTCAAGCGAACGCTCTCGTCGCTGGGAAAGCTTCCTACTGCGGAGTTCCTATCGGTCACGAATGGCTCAAGAGGTCGCCCTCACAGCAACGCCAATCATCTCAGAGACCCCATCTGTGCCGCCCCGATGCGTTGAAAAATCTGATCGAGCCGCACGGGCATTCCATACCGAGTAGTACCCAAGGGTGGCTGCAGTTCGGTCGGATCCTGAAGGCGCTCGATAACCCTCATATCCCGCCCATCTCTCCTCTGAACGAAACGCAGTTGACATAGTGTTTGAAAACTGTGTTTATATTAAATTATCAAACTCTTAGAGATTCTCTGGGGAACCCAGGAGCAACCTTACTCCATGTTCGTTATCCGATGGGGGTACAGGTTTGAGGTCATGCGGTGCGTGGGTGTAGGGCGCGCGGCTTATCGCTTGTGTGAGTGCCGACACGCAGGTCTGCCCCTACTGAGAAGCGTCGTTTGCGTTGAGCCAGACGCGCCCGTCGGCGTCAAGAGACAGTTCCACTTGCCCAAGACGCCACAGTTCCAGCATCGCCAAAAACGAGACCAACAAATCCATCACATCGGTAGCCTCCGTCGCCAGCGCGTCGAACGGCATGGGCTGCTGTGCGTTCAGCAGGCGTTCGCGAATTTGCACCATACGCGCGTGGAGCGAGAAGTAGCGTCGGTGCGGGATGGCGGCGGGTGGCGGGATACGCCGTTCCAAAAGACGCTTGAACGCAATCCAGAGCTGGTCGGGCAGTTCCGCGCCGAATTCGAGGGGTAGCTCGTACTCGCGCGGGTCGATGGCGCCGCCGCGGAAGAATAGTTGCATCCGCTGTTCCTCGCGTTCGCGCAGCCACTCCAGCGCGGGCAGGTACGAGTTTGGCAGGCGCGTCGGTTCCAGCGGGGTCTCTGTTTCCTCTTCAGGTTCGGGTTCTGGCGCGAGCAGGCGTTGCGCCTTGCGCTCCGTGAGGTACGCCAGCGTCGCTAGCGCGTCGGCGGCTTCGTCCATATCGCCTGCAGTGCGCCAGTAGTCGTAGCACGCCTGCGCGACGGGAGCGAGGTCAATCTCCAGCAGGTCTAACTTGTGCTTACGGATCAGGTGCGCCAGCCAGCCCAGCGAGCCGAAGCCCAGCGGCAGTTGCAACGGCACGCGCGGGGGCGACCATTCGGGCGAGCCGATATGAAAGCGGCGCATGCTTACATTCTACCCTGCTCGCGTCGCATCACCCACACGAACAGCGGCGCGCCCACCAGCGCGGTAATCACCCCGACGGGCAGCTCCACTGGTCGGGCGAGCGTGCGTGCGAGGGTGTCCGCCCACAGTAGCAGCAGTGCGCTGCCGATTGCCGAGAGGGGCATCAGCGCGCGGTAGTCGCCCCCGATTGCGCGGCGCAGCAGGTGGGGCGTAATCCACCCGACGAAGCCGATGATGCCTGCCACAGCGACCGTCGCCGCCGTCGCCAGCGCGCCGCCCGTCAGCACTGCCCACTTGAGCCGTTCCACGGGCGCGCCCAAGTGCAGCGCGGTCTCCTCGCCAGCGGTGTAGAGGTTCAACGCGCGCGCCTGCCCGAACAGCGCGAGGCAACCCAGCAGCGCAGGCGCACTCGCCCACTGCAGCCGTTGCCAATCCGCGTTCAGCAAACCGCCCAGCAGCCAATACAGCACGCGCGAGAGGTCTTCCCCTGCCAGCACCAGCAGCAGCGTGATGACGCCCCACAGGCTCGCGCTGAGGGAGACGCCCACCAGCAGGAAGTTCGGAATGCGCAGCTGCCCGTGCTGGCGGCTCAGCGCGAGCGCAAGCGCGAGTGTAGCAAGCCCACTGAGGAACGCCAGCAGCGCGACCGCCCAGCCATACCCGCGCTGATGCCAGCCCAGCAGCGCCCCCACCGCCGCGCCGACCGCCGCGCCCGACGAGACGCCGATAATGTACGGGTCGGCTAACGGGTTGCGCAGCAGCCCCTGAAACGCGCACCCCACACACCCCAACGCGCCGCCCACCAACACCGCCAGCAGCACGCGCGGCAAGCGCAGCTCCCACAGGATGAGGCGCGTGGTCTCATCGGCGCGTCCCCACAGCGCGTTCCACAGGTCGGCAATCGGCACGGGCACTGCGCCGAGCGTCATACCGCCCATCACGCTGAGCGTCAGCAGGCACAGCAGCGCGATGCCTATCCCCCACACGCGGCGTCGGCGCACCATGCCTCCTCAGATACGCACATAGCGCCGCGTCGCCCACCACGCGCACAGCCCGCCCATCAGCGCGCCCAGCGACGGCAAACTCGTGATGAGCAGAATCGGCGACATCCCCGACGGCGTATCCCTCAGAAAGGCCCACTGGCGCACCATGTAGTCCGATAGCGCGCTCGCGCCCAATAGCACCAGCAACGCCGCCACAACGCCGCCCAACGCCCCCTGAGTCATGCCTTCCAGAACGAACGGCAGCCGAATCGAGCGGAGCGTCGCGCCCACCAACGCCATCACCTGCACCTCGTTCTGGCGCGCGTTGATAGTCAGCCGCACAGAGTTGTAGATGAGCATCAGCGCGGAGACCAGCAGCAATCCGCCAATCGCCAACGCTATCCAGCGCACCAGCCGCGCGACGCTAAGCACCGTCTGCAGCTCCTTGCGACTGTCGATGACCTCGTCGACGAGAGGGGACTGGGCAATCTGTTCGGCGACAGCGGGCAGTTGGGCAGGGTCATGCACGCGCACAGTGAGTTTATCGGGCAGTGGGTTGGGTAAGTCGGCGAGGTTCACCTCGCTGGCGAGCTTCTGTTTCTCGGCTTCCCACGCCTCCTCGCGCGTGGTGAGCGTCACCTGCGCGATGGCGGGCATCGTCTCTAACGCGGCTTTGAACTGCAGCGTCTGCTCGCGTGGGGTGGACATCTGCATGAACACCGACGCCTCGAACTCGTTGGGCAGGGCGCGGGCAATCGCGTCCAGCTTCGACAGCGCCATGCTCGCCGCGCCGAGCAGGATGAGCGCAATCGCGGCGGTGCTGATAGCCGCCGCCTGCATCGCCCTGCTGCTACGCAGGATCGCCCATGTCTCTTGTAGCACAAAATGCACGCGGTCTATCATAGCAGCACCGTCGCGTGGAGTCGGTCTAACTCGATGGGGTAGCCGCCACGCGGGACATCGCTGATAATCTTGCCGCGATCGATTGCCACCACGCGCTGGCAGGCGCGGTCGACGATTGTGCGGTTGTGCGTGGAGACAATCACTGTCGCGCCGCGCCGATTGATGTGCATCAGCAGGTCGATAATCTCCCACGAGGTGTCGGGGTCTAAGTTCGCGGTGGGTTCGTCGGCAATCAGTAGGGGCGGGTTATTCGCGATGGCGCGTGCGATGGCGGCGCGCTGCGCCTCGCCACCCGAAAGTTGGTGGGGCATCTGACGCGCCTGCAAGTTCAGCCCCACTAACGCCAGCACCTTCGCCACGCGCTCACGCACGGCGCGTTCGTTGTAGCCAATCGCGCGTAAGCCGTAGGCGATGTTCTCCCACACCGTCTTGTGCGAGAGCAGCGGATAGTGCTGCGGCACGATGCCCATGCGCCGTCGCAGGAACGGCAGCTCGCGCGGTTTGAGCTGATGCAATGGCTGACCCAGCACCCATACCTCGCCTTCGGTAGGGCGCAGCGCGCCGTACAGCAGCTTGAACAGCGTCGACTTGCCTGCGCCTGTCGCGCCTACCAGAAATACGAACTCGCCCAACTCCACCTGCAAGTTCACCCGACGCAGCGCGTGCTGCTCGCCATACACCACGCTGACCTGTTTGAGCGCAACCATCGTTTGGATAGCCACTTTCGCGCCTCCCATACCGATTCCTGCTGCCCCACGCACGGCTACAGGCGCGGCGGCTGGAATCGGTTGAAACTCGCCTCGTCATAGGGCGGCTGAAGCTGCCCTTGCGCAATCATCCGTTCCAAGCGGCGAACGGTATTCATCACGCGGTCGGGCACATCTTTGCGGGTGTAGCGCATCGGACTCAGCCCCACGCCTCGCTCGCGCACGCCGTAGACAATCGTACCGCTCTTGAACTGCCCTTTCGACACGCGCTGGCACACATCGAACACGGCGTTGTCCACGCGCTTCATCATGCTGGTCAGCACGCGCCCTGGTGCGAGGTGGTCTTGGTCGCTGTCGACGCCAATCGCGTAGAAGCCTTTACCCTTTTGCTCGGCGGCGCGTATCACGCCTACTCCGCAGCGTCCCGCCGCGTGATAGATGATGTCCGCGCCCTGATTGAACTGCGTCAGCGCCAGCTCGCGCCCCTTGTTCACATCGTCCCAGTTGCCCGTGTAGCCCGCCAGAACCCGCGCTCGTGGGTTGGTGGTCTTCACGCCCGCTCGGTAGCCGTACTCGAACTTCTTGATTAGGGGCACATTCATTCCGCCGATGAAGCCGACGGCGTTGGTCTTGGTCATCGCGCCCGCGAGCGCGCCCACTAAGAACGAGCCTTCCTGCTCGTTGAAAATCAGCGACACGCAGTTGGACAGGTTCGGCGCTTTACCGTCGATGATGCCGAAGTAAGTTTTGGGAAAGCGTGGGGCAACCCTTGCCAGCGCGTCTTCCATCAAAAAGCCGACCGCAAACACCACATTAAAGCCCTGTCGCGCGAGCGTTGTGAGGTTGCGCACATAATCGGCGGCAGTGCGCGATTCTAGGTAGCGCACCGCCGCGCCAAGCTCTTTCTGGGCGCGCTGTAGCCCACGCCACGCCGACGCATTAAACGACTCATCGCCAATCCCGCCAACATCGGTCACCATCGCTGCGCGAATCTTCTGCATACAACCTCCCTTTCGTAAAATATTGTACCCGTTTGTAGCACGGACATTCCTGTCCGTGCGCTGGTGCTTGTCCGTGCGTGGGATGCTTGGACAAGCATGTCCAAGCCACGCTTCCGCGCGCAGGTGGGTGTTTTGACTGGGTAGGAACCCCTCGCGACACGCCGAATCGTGCGCCTATGTTGGCACAGGAGGGATTTCCGTGGGTGGTTCCGTTCGGCGGCGGGGCGCAGGGCGCAACTGACTTCCGATTCCTGATAGATCATACGCCTGCAGGCGCGCGCGGACACATCACAGTAGACGCCGAAGGTCGCTTCAGCCTCGCGGGGCGGCGCATACGGTTCTGGGGCATTAACATTTCTGCCAGCGCGTGTTTCCCCAGCCGTGAGGACGCCGTGCAGATTGCCGACCAGATTGCCCACGCGGGGTTCAACATCGTGCGGTTCCATCACATGGACGCCTTCTGGTCGAACCCCACCGTAATTGACTACTCGCAGGGCAACTCGCGCCGTTTGAACTCCGACGCGCTGGCGCGATTCGACTACCTCTTCGCCCAGCTGCGTCAGCGCGGCGTGTATGCGAACATCAATTTGTTGGTGACCCGTCAGTTCCGCGCGGCTGATGGCTTGCCCGCCGAGACCGACCAGAGAATGTGGGAGGTCAAAAAGCAGCATGCGCTGGGCTTCTTCTACCGCCCGATGCTGGAGCTGCAGAAGGAGTACGCGCGACAGATACTCACCCATCGCAACCCCCATACAGGGCTGACCTACGCCGAGGATCCCGCCGTCGCGATGGTGGAAATCCACAACGAGAACGGCTTGCTACACAGCTGGCTGTCGGGCTTCTTGGACGATGCGCCTGCGCCCTACCTGGAGGAGCTGCAGCGCCAGTGGAACGAGTGGCTCCAACGCAAGTTCCGCACGACCGAAGCCCTCCGCAAGGCTTGGGATGAACGGAGCGCACCCTTAGGCGAGCCGATGCTTAATAACCCTCGCTTCGCGCAGGGGCTGCACGGCTGGAGCGTTGAACAGCACGGCAACGCTCGTGTGGAGAGCGCAACCCTATCGGGCGGTCCGAACGGCTCTGGCGTCGCACGGCTGCGGATTGTCCAAAGCGGCGCGGAGGTATGGCATGTGCAACTCAATCAGTCGGGGCTGCGCTTGGAGGCGAACCGCATCTACACCGTGCGCTTTCACGCCCGCGCGAGCGCACGACGCACGCTCGCCGTGAGCATCGGGCAAGCTTACGCGCCTTGGCAGATACTGGGGTTCAATCGCGAGTTCGAAGTGGATACCGAGTGGCGTGAGTATCGATTCTCGTTCGTGATGCCCGTCGATGAGCGCAACGCGCGACTGAACTTCTATCGCTTAGGCGAGCAGACGGGCGAGGTGCTGATTGCGGATGTGTTGCTGGCGTCGGGCGGCGAGGTGCGCTATCTGCCCGACGGCGACGCGCTGGGCGAACGGCGTGTGCCTGTGCTGCGCCACCGCGAACGCGACCGCTTCTCGCCCCAAGCCTTGCACACCTGGCACGAGTTCCTGTGGGAGACTGAACGCGCCTACTGGCAGGAGATGGCTCGCTATCTCAAGCGCGAGCTCAACTATCGGGGCATCGTCATCGGCACGATTATCGGCTGCACAACACCCCATCTGATGGAGGCGATGGACGCCATCGACGGGCACGCCTACTGGAGCCACCCGGAGTTCCCAGACGTCTCGTGGGACGGCAACAACTGGTTCGTGCGCAACCTGCCGATGGTCAACAGCGATGAGGCGACAGTTCATCGGCTGGCGACACAGCGCGTGCTGGGCAAGCCGTTCACCGTGACCGAGTACGACCACGCCGCGCCGAACCAGTACGCCGCTGAGGGCGCGCTGATGTGCGCAGCGCACGGCGCCCTGCAAGATTGGGATGCACTGTTCTTGTTTAACTACAGCTGGAACTATGGTCAGGGACGAATCACGGAACACTTCGACCAAAACCAGCACCCTGCGAAGTGGACCTTGGCGCGCGCGGCGGCGGCGCTGTTTCTCCGCGCGGATGTGCGCCCCGCGCAACGGCTCGTCTGCGCCGTTCTCTCACGCGAGCAGGAGCTCGACGCCATCCGCCAAGCATGGGCGTGGTATCTACCTGACGGGCGTGTCGCCAACTTGGACGGTCGTGTCGCGACGATGCATCGTGTGGCGACCGCGCTCGCGCCTAAGCAGCCGCCGCGCAACGCGCTACGCCCTCAAGAGGCGCTGGCGCCCGACGCACTGCGCGTCTCCGATACGGGCGAACTCACTTGGAACCGCGCCCAAGCAGCACGGGGCTACTTCACGATTACGACGCCGATGTCCAAAGCAGCAATCGGCTTCATCGAACGACGCAAACTGGATTTAGGGCATCAGTTCACTCTGGAGGTGAAAAACGCGCCACTGAACGGCTTTGCTGTGATTGCCCTGACGGTTCTGCAGGAGAAGCCTGCATGGCGAGCGTTAGTGATAGCAATCAGCACTGCCGAGAACACTGGCTGGAACTTGCG
>JARJMV020000280.1 GCA_029335935.2 bacterium | reverse complement strand
TGGCTGGAGTTGAGGATGAGGTAGATGGTATAGGCAAGGTAGTAGAGCGAGAACAGCGCGCCTTCCCAGCGTTTAATCTGGTAGCCGTTGAAGAAGACAGGGAAACACGCGAGCGAAACGCCTATCATTACCAGCGCGTCGAAGCGCAGTATCGCGGGCGCAATCGTCATCCCATCGGGCGCGACGAGGCTGCTGAACCCCAGCACCGACAAGATATTGAAGATGTTGCTGCCCACCACATTGCCGACGGAGATGTCGCGTTCGCCGCGCGCGCTAGCAATTACGGAGGTCGCCAGCTCAGGCAGCGAAGTGCCTATCGCGACGATTGTTAGCCCGATGATTAGCTCGCTCACGCCCAGCGCGCGCGCCATCGCCACTGCCCCTTGAATCAGCCACTCGGAGCCGAACACCAGCCCTGCTAAGCCCGCGAGGATTAGCCCCGCGAGCTTGAGGTAGGTCCAGCCGTTGCGCGGAATGACGCCGACCTCTTCCAGCTCGGCTTCCAGCGTCGGCTCGGAACGGGCGGTCCGCGCCATCCACGCGAGGTAAGCAACGAAGACGCCGACCAGTACCGCGCCGTCAGCGCGGGTAATCTTGCCGTCGTAGCCCAGCGCGAAGAACAGCAGCACCGTGCCAATCATCATGGGCACTTCGATCTTGATGAGGCGCATGTTGACGGCTAACGGGGCGACCACTGCCGATAAGCCCAGAATCAGCAGGATGTTCACGATGTTGCTGCCGACGACATTCCCCACGGCGATGTCGGGCTGCCCGCGATAGGCGGAGAGGATGGAAACCGCGAGTTCGGGCGCGCTCGTGCCGAACGCCACCACGCTGAGCCCGATTACTACGGGCGAGACACCCAGCAGCGACGCCAAACGCGACGCGCCACGCACCAGCCATTCCCCGCCGAGGATGAGGAGCAATATCCCCGGCAAGATGAGCCACGCCTTCTCCAATGCTTAGCGCCTCCTATCGCAAGCCATACACGAACGCCGCCACGAGCAAGAGCAACGCCCCCAGCATCATCATGAATGCGTAGGAACGCACATAGCCGCTTTGTATCGGGCGCGCCAGCACCCCCAGCGCTCGCGCCGACGCGCCGACGATGTTCACTACGGTATCGATTAAGCTTTCCCCAATTACTGCCAAGATGAGCGCGAGCGCGCCGCCGAGGTTCACGCCCACAGCGCGCATCACGCCGTCGTAGCCCCACTGCTGGTGCGCCGCGCCCCACACGCCCTGCAGCTGCGCCTCGGCTTGGGGCGTCCCGCGCCGATACCGCGCCACGCCGAACAGCGCCCCCACAATCGCCGCGCCCAGCGCTATCCCAAACACCAGCCCCTTGCCCGCCTCCTCGCTGAAGAAGAGCTGCTCCTGCGTCAGTATCGTCGGCTCTGCGACGGGCTTGAGGAACTCGTGGAACGCTTGCTCGCTTGGCAGCAGCCAGCCGAACACGACCGAGCCGAGCGCGAGCAGCCCCAGCACACTCAGTACCGTCACATAGCGTTCGCGCGGCGGCTCGTGCGAGTCGTGTTGCGCGGGCGGCGCGAAGAAGACCAGCCACACCAAGCGCGTCATGTACGCCGCCGTCAGCCCTGCCGTCAGAACCCCCACGCCGAACAGCACAGGCGCGAAGGCCACCAACTTCGCGTGATACACGCTGAGCAGCACCGCCTCTTTAGACCAGAAGCCCGACAGCGGTGGGATGCCCGCAATCGCGAGCCAGCCGACCAGCATGGTCGCGGCGGTGATAGGCAACGCCCGTGCCAAGCCGCCCATCCTGCGAATGTCGCCCTGATGGTGCAGCGCAATCAGCACGGAGCCTGCCCCCAAGAACAGCAGCGCCTTGAAGAAGGCATGCGTGGCGACATGGAACATCCCCGCCCAGAACGCCCCTACCCCGCACGCCAGAAACATATAGCCCAGCTGACTCACGGTGGAGTACGCCAAGATGCGTTTCAGGTCGGTCTGCGCAATCGCGATAGTGGCGGCGAAGAGCGCGGTGAGCGCGCCTATGCCTGCCACAATCCCCATCGCCATCGGCGCCATCTCCAGCAGCGGATGCACCCGCGCCAGCAGATAGACGCCTGCCGTGACCATCGTGGCGGCGTGGATGAGCGCGGAGACCGGCGTAGGACCCGCCATCGCGTCGGGCAACCAGAAATACAGAGGCAGCTGCGCCGACTTGCCCGCCGCCGCCAAAAACAGCAACAGCGCAATCGCCGTCGCCGCCCAGCCCGCGTCGCGCAACACCGTCAACGCCAGCGCGTTCACCTGACCGAACGAGAGCGTGCCGAACAGCGCAATCACCAAAAACATCGCCAGCAGGTAGCCCGCGTCGCCGATACGGTTCACGATGAACGCCTTATTCGCCGCATCGGTGTTCGACTTCCACTCCGCATTCCGATAGAAGAAGCCTATCAGCAGATAGCTGCACAGTCCAACCCCCTCCCAACCGACGAACATCACCAGAAAGTTGCCCGCCAACACCAGCGTCAGCATGAAGAAGATGAACAGGTTAAAGTAAGTGAAGAAGCGCGGATAGTCCTCGTCGTCCGCCATGTAGCCTGTCGCGTAGAGGTGGATTAGCCCGCCCACGCCCGTCACGATGAGAGTCATCAGGAGCGAAAGTGGGTCGATGATGAATTCAATCGGTATCGCGAGGGCGCCGATTTTAATCCAGTCGGTGAGTAGGTAGCTGACTGTGCGCTGGTTTTCGGGCAGCTTGAGCATCGCTTGGAGCAGTTGCCAGCCGAGCGCGAACGCGCCCAGCACGACGCCTGTGCCCAGTGCGCCAATCAGCCATTTGCCGAACTTCTCGCCCAGCGTGCGCACCCAAAAACCGCCCAGCAGCGCGTGAAACAAACTGCCTGCCAACGGCAACGCCAGTATCCAGAGTATTAGTTCTTTTGGCAATCCATCCATAGCGCCGAGCTCCAGCGGTACAGATTATACCTGTTCCCTGTACCGCTGAGAGCCTTAGTTGCCCAGAATGCGCAGTTTGAAGCCGTTGCTGTGCGCTTGGTAGGGCGCGTACATGCCCCACAGGTGGGCAGGCAGGATCGTGTATTCGCCTGGCGTCTC
>JARJMV020000275.1 GCA_029335935.2 bacterium | reverse complement strand
TACAGATTATACCTGTTCCCTGTACCGCTGAGAGCCTTAGTTGCCCAGAATGCGCAGTTTGAAGCCGTTGCTGTGCGCTTGGTAGGGCGCGTACATGCCCCACAGGTGGGCAGGCAGGATCGTGTATTCGCCTGGCGTCTCAGCGCGCACCAGCAGCGTGTAGCGATAGCTATCGCCCCGCTGCCAGTACTGACGGAATGTTAGCGCGCGGTCATCCCGAATCTCTTCGTAGGCGTAGTCCCACCACCAAGCGTCCAGAAAGGCTTCTGTGTCGAAGGGCGCGCAGCCTGCCGCGAAGGGCGTCTCCAGCACGGTGTAGTCGAGGCGCGAGAGTTTCTGGGGCATGCGGGCTTGCACATCGATGCGCAGGAGCGTGCCTGCACGCACGGCGTCGCCCGAACGCAGCGGACGCAGCCGCTCGCCGGGCGTGGTCATCTCGGCGGGACGCTCCAACCGATAGACGCGCAGGCGCAGCGGACCTGAAGCGTCTTCCGCGAGGGGCACGGCGCGCACCTGCATCAGCACGACGCTCACCAGCGGCGCACCGCGCAACGGGCGCAGGGTAATCGTGTTCTCACCTGGGCGCCAAGCCAAGTTTCTCAGCGTGCGTGTCTGCTCCACACGGCGCACATCCGCGCCTACAACGGTGACGCGCTGGATGGGCTGACCGTTCAGGAGCACCTCGTACTCCGCCTCACGCGCGGCGAAGTCCTGTTCGTAGCGCGCGCCGTACTCCAGCAACGCCTCCACCGCCAGCGCAGTGTCGCGCGACTGATACCACCGCCCGTTCCGATAGCTCTGCGCCAGCCCGATAACGGTTTTGCTGATGAGCTGCTCGTAGCGTGGGACGCTGCCGAACCACGCGGCGGCGCGCTCGCGACTCTGCAATAACGCCCGCAACGCCAACGCCTGCCCCTCATACGGCGACCAACTATAGGAGTACCACCACGGCTCGTCCGTGCGGTTGGGCAGCCAGTCGATGTGGTTGCGGTCTTCGTAGGCGTTGCGCAGCGCACGCCGCCACAAATCGCGGGCGTACTCGTCGGCGTTCGGCACTGTGCGCCAGTAGAGCAGCACTTGAATCACGGCAAGGCAGGTCTGTGAGGAGTGGTAGTCTTGTGTTTCGTCCAGTGCATATAGTATCCAGTCGTAGAATGGGTGGTTCGGGTTAGAGAGCGCGTCTGGCGGATTGGGGTCAACTGCGGCTAATACCTGCATCGCGAAGAGCGCTTCAGCCCAATCCCAATAGGAATAATTCTCCTGCTGACTGCGTCGGGGGCGGATTTGCAGGGCGCGTTCGAGGAGCTGGCGTAGCGCTTTTACGCCGTTCTGATACATAGTGTCGGGCACGGCGACGCCCGCCTGCTTCGCCTTGTGCAGCCCCCACACGGCGTAGGCGGTCGTCCAGAGCGTGGGTTCATCTCCTTCCCACCAGCTCCAGCCGCCACTGTTGGTCTGCATACGGCTCAGGCGTTCCAGCGAGAGCTGCGTCATCTCGGCGATTTTGCGCTGGGTTGCCGCCTCCATGGGGACGCCTGTCTGCTCGAGCGCGCGTTTTGCCAGCACGGCGGGCACGAATCGGCTCACGGTCTGCTCCACGCAGCCGTAGGGGTAATCCAGCAGGTAGGGGAGGCTGTCCAGCACGAGCGCGGTTGCGCTGGGCATCGTGCGCAGGGTGAGCGTGGTGAGTTCGGGGCGGGCGTCGGGGCGCAAGGTGAAGATAATCTGGCGCTCCGTCCCCAGCAGAAGGGCGCGGCTATCGGCTTCGCTGATGACGAACGGCTTGACCTCCAGCGTGCGCTCTTCGGCGTCGCGCAGGCGTCCGTTCACCTCGCGGGCAATGAGGGTGAACTTCTGTGTGCCCAGCGTCTTCGCCTCGTAGTTCCAGCGCAGGCTAATCGAGTTGCGGGCGGGCACGGCGGCGGTCTGCGTGCGGATGCCATCAGGCGCGCGCAGCTCCACCTGTACCGTGCGTGGCTGGTCGGTGTCGTTGCTGAGGATCGCGCTGATTTCCGTGCGGTCGCCCTCAATCAGCCACAGGGGCAGGCGCAGCCGCGCCATCAGGTCTTTGGACGCTTTCACTTTAGCGCGGGCGAAGCCGACTTTGGTGTCGGCCGTGTGTCCAATCGCCGTGAGGCGCCACTCGGTGAGGTTGTCGGGCAGTTTCAGGCGCACGGTCGCCTGCCCGCGCGCGTCGGTCATCACGACGGGCTGCCAGAAGGCGGTGTCGGGGAAGTCGCGGCGGACGGTCTCGACGCTCCCCTTATCGCCCTGGAGCGCGAGCCACACGGCGGAGAAGTCCGTGCGCACGCGGTTCCACTGTCGCCCGTAAAAAGCGTGGTGCAGGTCGTTGGGGCTGTCCTTGTGGATGCTGTAGATAGCCTCATCCACCACCGCGAGCGAGACTTCGGCGGGCGTGGGGCGACCTTGCGCGTCGGCGGTCTGGATACGCGCGGTGAGCGTCTCGCCCGGCTCGTAGCGCGGCTGATCGGTCTGCACGCGCACCTGCAACGCGCCTATCTGTTGCCCCACGCGCACCTCCAGCACGCGCTGCACCAACTCCTTGTTGCGCACCATGCAGACCGCGATGAAGGCGTTCGGGGCTTGCTCGCGCGTGATGGGGATGCGCACGCGCGTCAGCGCACCCTGCGCTTTCACGACCTGCGAGCGGTAGAGCGTATCGCCCTCCAGCGTGATATAGAACACGGCGTCGCGGTGGGGCGTGCGCAGGGCGAGTTCTGCACTCTCGCCAGGTTCAAACACGCGCTTATTCAGGCGGGCTTCGAGGGCGTTGGCGCTGCGCGTGCGCCCCCACCACCCAGGCAGGTACTCGTCATCCCAAATCCAGAGGATGTGTCGGGTGGTGAAGGCGTTGCCGTCGGGGTCGCGTGCGCTAATCTCCACTGCCCAGTCGCCGCTCACATCGGGAGTGAACTGGAATTCGGCTTTGCCGTTCGTGTCGGTTTGGATTGTCCCTTCAGCATGGGGTTCGGTGCGAACTCGGTCGCCCGTTGCGAGCAACTTGCCCGCGCGCCAGCGCAAAGTCGCCTGCACGGGTTGCCCTGTGCGTCGGTCGGTGAGCCGCACAGTATATCGGTAGGCGTGCTGGGCGTCGCCGAACTCGATATCGGGGCGCAGCTGCGCTTGCCACACGGAGGGCGCAATCTCGAACCACGCTTGCGCTTTCGCGCCCTCCCAACCCTCCGAGAGCGCGTACACCTCGACTGTGTACTCGTAGGTGATGTCTAACTCGTCCCCATAGAGAAAGCGACGCTCGCGATTTTGGGGCAGCAGGTCGTCGGGGCGTAGGGTCAGGAGCGCCCGACCCGCCGCATCGGTCGTCAGCTCGCCCGTCGCCACCACCTCGCCATACACACTACCCTCGTAATCGTCATACTCGTCGCTCCAATCAAGATAATCGTATTCCTCATCACCGTAGTAGTGCCCATCCCACCGCTCGCGGCGATAGAGGGTATACATCAGTTTCGTGTTGGGCACGGGCATGCCGAAATAGTAGTCGGTGTGGATTTGCACGCGCACGGTCTCGTTGGGCATATACAGGTTGCGTTCGGGTTTGACCGTGATGCGATAGGTGGGCTTGCGATACGCGCTGACAGGGACCGACTGCTCGAGGGTTCCGTATGCGCCGATGGTGGCGCGAATGCGGTAGTACCCCGTCTCGGCTTCAGGGGAGGTGGCGAAGCTGGCGTGGAACGCGCCCATGCGGTTGAGCGTCGTGCGCATCGCGTGGACGATCTCGTCGCGCGGGTTCATCACGCTAATCTGCACGGGGGTGTTGGGCGGCGGCAGGCGATAGTCGGGGGGTCTGCCCAGCCGCACGATGCCCTTGAAGTGAATCGTGTGTCCGGGGCGGTAGATGGGGCGCTCGGTGTAGATAACCCCCTGCAGCGGCTCGCTTGGGCGCTCCTCATCGCGCCAGACAGCAGCGTCGAGGCGTCCCCAGTGAACCAGTTGCCCACTGCGCGGCGATTTAACGGCGAGCAGCTGTCCACGCCAGTCGTCGGCAGGGCTGCGGGTGAGTGTCTCGAATCGCCACAGCCCGTCGGCGTTCGTGCGACCCGTGCGCACAGGTGCGTACACGGTTCGTGGGTTCGCGCCCGCGCCTTGCTTGTGGGCGCGATGGAGCGTGATTTCCACGCCGCTGAGGGGCTGCCCCGTGCGCAGATCGGTACACCACAGCTCGGTCGCCCCGTCTGATACTTTGCTCACCACCGCAATCGTGGAGACCACCATCAGCGCCGCGCGCCGATTGTTCCCCGACTCCACAAGGAGCAGGTAAGTGCCCTCGTCTTGTTGGGGCACTTCCACATACTGTGTGAACAGCCCTTCGGGGTCGCGCCCGCGAATGGGGGTCTGCTGCTGCCAAAGGGCGGTCATGTGGTCCTTGAAGGCGTCCACCGCATGCGCGAGGCTCTCCTCGGGACGCCACCAGCCGTAGCGCACCTCGTTGAGGAACTCGTAGAAGTCGGTGGATATCGCTTGGCGGGTGTTGCGCACGCGGTAGAGCGTGAGTTGGAGCGTATCGTTCTCGTTGAAGCCGCGAACGCCGACGCGCATCGGCTCGTCGGGGTAGTAGACGGCTTGGGGGTGGATTAAGTCCAGAAACGGCTCGTGCGGTTTGAGCGCCAGCTCGGTCTCTACCCGCGCGCCCTCCTTGATTTCCACATGGGGCGGATCGTTGTGGTCTGTGCTGTGAACCTTGCCGCTCACATGGACCCTGTAAACGCCTGCAGGAATGCCCCGCAGTTGGAACCGCCCCTGTGAGTCGGTATAGACCTCCCATACGCCGCTAGGATAGCCCTCGCCCTCGCAGCCGTACCAGCGCAGGTCGTCCCAGCTCTGCGAACGGTGGACTTCAACGGTTTCTTGCTCGCTCGTTTCGGGAGGCGGAGCGGGCGGGGCAAGTTGTTTATCGAACGGCTCAATCAGTTCCAATCGCACGCGCGCCTTGGGAATCGGCGCTAAAGTGCGTTGCGAGTAGACTACGCCGAACAGACTGCCTCGCGGCGGTTCGTTTCGGATGAGTTCCGCAACGCCGTACAGCTGAAACGCCAACAGAAGCGTGCATCCAAGCGCGATATGCGCCACCTTGCGCCAGACCATAGTCTCACCTGCTCTCAATTGTACCTGCGCAATCGGTTTTTCCTGCTGTTTTAGGGGCGAATTTCTCTGTAGTTGTCTGGGAGTACGAATGGCGGTTGATTTGCGTCGCGTTCGGCAGGATAAAGCCCTATCAGGTCGTATCACATCTGATTGATGGAGCGCGATCTCTTACCTGATGACAAGTTGACCGAGTCGGCACAGCATTTAGTGGAAGAGGCGGTGGTGCTGGCGGGCGGCAACACGCCTGACGCGCGCCACCTGCTACTGGCGTTGGTGCGTGCGCATACCGAGACCGTTCACCAGCTGTTGCCCCAGATTAACGCCGAGATGTTAGAGCAGGTGTTAGAGAAAGAGCTGGAAAACCCGCAGTCACGTATTGCGCTCCCCTATGAGGGGATTATCGATTTGGCGTTGCGCATAGCGGAGCGCGAGCATCACCCTGCCGCCGATATTTCGCATATTTTGAAAGCCATCGCCGTATTGACCGGCTTGCTGGAGCGCGAGCGCATCTTCCCTGCGCCGCCTGTACTGTTTCAGGTGGGGCTGAACCTAACCGAGCAGGCGCAGCAGCAGGTTGCCCCGCGCGTGGTCGGGCGCGAGAGGGAGGTGAACCTGCTGATGGAGGTGCTGTGTCGTCCGATTAACCCGTATGCGGTGCTGGTCGGCGTGGAGGGCGTCGGTCGGCGTGCCATCGTGCAGGGTGTGGCGCAACGCATCGCGGGGGGCGACGCGCCCGAACCCCTGCGCAATCGCCCCCTGTTTATGCTCCCCCAGCTGTTGGACCATCCTGAGCTGATGGGCAAATTGGTTGAGGAGGCGGCTCAGCAGCACGCCATTCTTTACATCGAGCCGTTCGAGGTGTTCCTCAGTGCGCCTGCGCCGCAGGTTGAGATGCTGCGCATGGAGTTCCTGTCCGCGCTGATTGCCCGTCGTGTGCCGATCATCGGCGCAGTTAGCAGCCTGCAGGGGCTGAGACGCCACATTAACCGCGCGCCCGACCTGCTCAAACGGTTCCAACCCATCGAAATCCGCCCGATGGACGACAACGAGACGCTGACAGTGCTTCGGCAACTGGCGGGCTTGTTCCGCGAGCAGCTCCAGTTGGAGTTTCCCGACTCGACACTGCAGCAGATTGTGCAGATCGCAGGGGAACATATCCAGCACCGCCCGTTCCCCGATAAAGCGATTCTGCTGATGGATCATGTGGCTGGCAGGGCGCGGGCACACGGCGTGCAGTCGGTCGAGCCGCGCCTCGTGTGGGAAACAGCGGGCGTTGTCACTGGCTTACCCATCGGTGAAGGCGAGCGTTCAATGCTCGAGGCGCTCCGAACACTTGAGTCGTTCCTCAAATCGCGCGTGGCAGGGCAAGATGAAGCGATTGAGACGCTCGTGCGCGTGTTCAGCCTCAAAATCCGACGGCTCGACCTGCGCCCCGAGCGCCCCAACGGCGTGTTCCTGTTCGCGGGTCCTACTGGCGTCGGCAAGACGGAGACCGCCCGCGCGTTGGCCGAGTTCTTCTTCGGCTCGCGCGATAAGATGCTCCGCCTCGATATGAACCAGTTCTACGAGGCGCATACGGCGGCGCGGCTGCTCGGCGCGGAGTTCGGCTATGTCGGGTTCGAGCATGGCGCGCCCCTGCTCGATTTCGTGGCAGAGAACCCCTTCTGCGTGGTGCTACTCGATGAGTGGGAGAAAGCGCACGCTGATATCCACAAGCTGTTCCTGCAGATTTTCGACGACGGCTACATGACCGACGCGCAGGGCAGGCGCGTCTCGTTTGCCGACACTGTGATTATTATGACCTCGAATCTGCGCCCTGAAGTGTCGGTCGGCTTCCTGCGCGAGCAGCCCTCGCTGGAAGATTGGCGCAGGGCGTTCGCTCAGCGAATTGCGCCCGAATTTATCAATCGGGTAGATGCTATCTGCGTGTTCAAACCACTTGAAATCACGACTGTACGGCAGATTGTGCAGGAGCGTCTGCTGCGCCAAATTCAGGAGGTATATCGGCGACGCAACATCGAGCTGCGCGTGAGCGACGAGGCGGTTGACTGGTTGGTGGAGCGCGGTTTCAGCGAGCATTACGGTGCACGCGAGCTGGAGCGCGTGGTGGAGCGGAGCCTGTTGCTGCTGTTAGCTCCCGAAGTGCCTGCGATGATGGACGCTATCGGCGGCGCGCGCGTGGCGTTTGAGGTGGATGTTGAGGCGGATCAGCTCCGCTTGCGCAAGTTAGGCGCGTCATAGCGTCGGCGCTTGGAGAGGGCGGTGGCGAGGACGATAGCTGCGCCGAACACTGCGCCCAGATAGCCCGCCGCGTCGGAGCCGACCCTACCCGCCGCCGCAGGTCCAATCACGTAGCCCAGCGAGTAGAACGCGTGCAGGATTGCCAACGCCGCGCCGCGCATTGTGTCGGGGGCGTGCTCGAACGCTGTCAAGTGGGTCGCTGGGAAGGTCAGTCCGAACCCGATTCCGAACAGCGCGACAGCTACCCACGCGCCTGTCGGCACGCTCAGCGCGTTCAGCGCTATCGCGCCGACCACGAAGAATCCCAGTCCCAGCTGCGCCCTCCCATACGCGCCGCCCAGCAGTGCGCCTCGGCGCACCACTACCATCATCACGATAGAGACCAGCGCGAGCAGTCCGAACATTCGCCCGCGATACGCGGCGTCGTAGCCGGCTGCTGCCAGCGACACAGGCAACGCGAAGGTGAGCATACCCATGAGCGCGGTCATGCCCAGCGTCAGCAGGTAGGCGGCGCGCAGCGCGGGTCGGCGTATCAATCCGAGCGGTGTCGCGCGTGCGCTCCTATCGCCCTCATGCGCAGGTTCGTGCAGTCGCCACGCCGCTGCGCCGCCCACAAACATCAGCCCCGCCACTCCCCACAACAGAGCCGATTCGCCATAGTGCTTCGCTATCATCCCACCCAGCGGCGGTCCCAGCAGTGCGACCAACCCAATCAGCGCGCCGATGCCGCCCATCGCCCCTGTGCGATTGTGCTTGCCGTACTCGCCGACCAGTGCGAACAGCGCTGGCACGAACACAGCGCCCGTCGCGCCGTGCAACGCTCGCAACGCCATCAGCGTCTCCACATGCAGGGCCGACGGGTACAGCGCAATCAGCCCGCCCGCCGCCCACAGGCTCAACGCCATCGGCAGGCGTCGCCCGAAACGGTCGATCAGCGCGCCTGAATAGAAGTTCGCCACCAGGTTCGTCAGCGAGTAGAGGCTCAAAACCAGCCCCGCCTGCACCTCGCTCGCCCCTAACGCCCGCTTGGCATACGGGGCTAAGATGGGCACAATCGCGAAGGTGTCCAAAAACGCCACGAGCGCGACCCATCCCAGCGCCAGCCAAGCGAGTAGCCCTGCTCCCTGCCGCGCGTCTGCCTCGGTCTGCATCTGAGCCAAAGGATACCCCCAAATCGTGCGCTAACTCTCCGCAGGCGCGGCACGCTCTTGCAGAAACTGCTCTGCCAGTCGCCACGCGCCCTCCACATCGCTGGGGTCCAAGCGCCCCTCCAGCACCTGCTCTTCTAAGTAGCTTTTGATGAGTCCCACCAGGGGACCAGGTCCCAGACCGAACCGTTCCATGATTTGCTTGCCTGTGAGGGGGCTTTGCCAAGGGGCGATCGGCTGCGACGCCTGCACCTGCTGGATGCGCAGGCGCAGGGCGTCTATGTCGGCATGTGGCACCTCCTGCCGCTGCGCACGGATATCGGCTTGCACCAGGCGCAAGAGCGGCTCCAGCAGTGCGCCCGCATCGCGTATCAGACGGCGCACCGCCGAATCTTTCCATTCAGGCGTGTAGAAGCCGGGACGCATGTGCATCCGCACCAGCGTCGCGATGCGCTCGATGGTCACGTTGGAGTAGCGCAGCGAGCGTAGCCACTCGGCGGCAATCTGTGCGCCCACGCGGTCGTGTTCGTAGAAATGGACACTGCCATCCGAGTCCACCGTGCGTGTGGCGGGTTTGCCCACATCGTGCAAGAGCGCTGCCATTCGCAATTCCCATGCGGGCATCTCCAAGCCTGACGGGTCGATAGACTCCACGGTCTTCAGGCTGTGCCCCCACACATCGTACAAGTGATATTCGTTCTGGGTGCAGCCGACCATCGGCAGCAGGGGTTCACCGAACTGGTGCAAAAGGCGCGTCTTCAGGAGCATGTGCAGCCCCTCGTGCGCCTGTGGGAGATCCATGAGGCGTGTGAACTCGGTCTGGATCCGCTCGATGCTCACGATGGCGAGCCGTTCCGCCTCATCCACAATCGCTTGGTAGACGCCCGTGTCGATGGTGAAGCCCAGTTGCGCGGCGAACCGCACGGCGCGGAGCATGCGCAGGGGATCTTCGTGGAAGGTCTCGTGTGGGTCGCGGGGGGTGCGCAGCACTTTCGCCTGCAGGTCTGTCCGTGCCGTGCCGAGCGGGTCGAGGATTTCGCCCGTGTGCAGATTCTCCAGCAGGGTGTTCACCGTGAAATCGCGTCTGAGGGCGTCGGTTTGCAAGGTGGCGGGGCGCACCGCGTCGGGTTTGCGACTGGTGTGCTGATAGGACTCGGCGCGCGCCGACACCAGCTCCACCAGCGCGCCTGCAACATGCACCATCGCCGTCCCGAAGCGCGGGTAGGTCACGGGGTGATGCTCGGCGAGACCGCGTTCATAGAGAAACTGCGCGAGTTCGAGCGCGTCGCCCTCCAGCACGAGGTCGATATCGCTGGGTAGGGGGCGTCCGAGCAGTTTGTCGCGCACATAGCCACCCACAAGGTAGACCTTGCCCTCGTAGGGTGTACCGCGCAATCCCTCACGGAGCCGTTGCAGGGTTATATCGATCGTTGCGCGCATGGTCGTTTCAGCCCGCTTTAACTCTCTAAGCAAGTGCGGGCGAGCCTATCCGTTTGAAACCGCAATAGTGTACCCCCACACATGGCGCGGGGACTGTCTAAGCCGCGCTCGCTGAAGAGA
>JARJMV020000268.1 GCA_029335935.2 bacterium | reverse complement strand
GCCGTCTGAATACCGAGAAGCTGCCTGCTAGATCGCGCTGGTTCGAACCCGCAACGCTCCGGACCAGGCTCGCGAGCGCGTTCAGACCGACCTTGCGCTCCAGCTCTCGCCGATGCAGCGCGGCTAGCACCGTAGGTGGGGCGGTCGTCAGCTCGTCCTGAAACAGGATGCCCTGCCCAGACTGCTCGAACTCGTGTACCCATTCGGGCGGCGCGAAGCGCACGCGCCCGTCCACCAGCACGGGCAAGCCGTTGAAATCGGTCGGGTCGTGAAGCGAGGCAATCAGGGTGATGACAGGAAACTGCTCTTGGGCAAGGCTCTCGATGAAGGTGGACTTGCCCGTGCCCGGCGCACCCCACACGAGCGCGGGCACGCCGCGATACCCCTTCGGCGACGGGGTCTGCAACGCTATCAATAACTCAATCGCGCCCGATACGTAGTCTGCCATAGTATGTTCCCTCAACAGTTGCTGTTTCGCGTCAAAACTATTCGCCCTGCGTGGCGCGATTCCTGCCGCATGAGAGACTCGAAAAAGAGGACTAAAACCATGCACCTGCCGCGAGTAGTCATCAGCGGGGATAGGGAGTGGAGAAGCCGCACTCGCAATGCCTTTCCCCTTCTCCTGCGCCGCGGAAGCGTGGGGGCAAGCGTATCAGGGATCACCGCGGTCTCGGTGCGTGATAGCGCGGTGCTGTTTTGAACCCCCTCCTTGAGGTTCCCCCTACGCAGTAGAGGGAACCGTGCCTTTGCAACAAACGGTTCCCACTGCTTGCAGGGGGAACCTAAAGGAGGGGGTCAGAAACACTCAATCACCGACGCCAAGAATGGCGTCGCACCTGTGTTGCTCGTCGGCGGGGACGCCGACGCTACGCGGTGATGTGTTTGTCTTCGGCGGGGACGCTGCTTCTAAGAGGGGGCGATGATGACGGTGCAGCGCTTGAACTCATAAGCGGATTTCGTGAATACCACCCCTTTCTCTTTGTGAAATCGGGTACAATTCGGCTGGAGGCACGGTATGGATAAGCGCGTTCAGGAGATTGTGTTGCGCGATTCGTCGACGCCGGCGATACCGAACTTGGAAGTAGGGGGCAATGTGCTGGTGACGCGCCTGGACGAGGTGGTGAACTGGGCGCGGCGCAATAGCATTTTCCCGCTCACCTTCGGGCTGGCGTGTTGCGCGATTGAGATGATGTCGTCGGCGGCGGCGCGGTTCGACTTAGCGCGGTTCGGGATGGAGGTGTTCCGCGCCTCGCCTCGCCAAGCCGACTTGATGATTGTGGCAGGGCGCGTGAGCAAGAAGATGGCGCCCGTGCTACGCCAGATATACGACCAGATGCCCGCGCCGAAGTGGGTCGTGTCGATGGGCGCGTGCGCCTCGTGCGGCGGCATCTTCAACAACTACGCGATTGTGCAAGGCGTGGATCAGATTGTGCCCGTCGATGTCTATGTGCCTGGCTGTCCCCCGTCGCCCGACGCGCTGATCTACGCGCTCATCAAACTCCAGCAGAAAATCCGCACGCAGCGCTTGGGCATGCTGCTGGAGCTGAAACCCCGCGCCGAGACGCCCGCGCTGGAACAAGGCGACGGCAAGCCTGCACTCCCCGCGCAGTCATGATAAGCGGCGATGACTGGATGGCGCAAGCCAAGCGCGACTTAGAGGGCGCAGCGTGGGCATTTCAAGGAGGCTACTACGAATGGGCGTGCTTTATGTGCCAGCAAGCAGCCGAGAAAGCACTGAAAGCTGTCTATGCCGAGCGCGGCGCGGAGATATGGGGGCATTCCGTGTACCATATGCTACGCGGGCTACGGCAGGACATCGCGCCCAGCGAGTACCGTTCACTCAGCCAGTGCGCCCGCCTGTTAGACACTCACTACATCCCCACCCGCTACCCCGACAGCGAGAACGGAGGCGTTCCGTATGAAAACTACCAACAAACCGAAGCCGAAACTGCCCTCGATTGTGCGCAAAGAATCCTACGGCTCTGTGACGATTTACTGGCTCGATAGAGAAGCCGCCAAGCAGCAGGCGAAACGCGCCGCCGAGCTGCTGGTGCAGGCGTGCCCTGAAGTCGTCGCTGTCTACCTGTTCGGCTCGCTCGCTAAAAACAAAGCGGGGCCGCGCAGCGATGTGGACATCCTCGTCGTGCTGCGCGAGAGCGACATCCCCGTCTGGTTCAAGCGCATGCCTTACTACAGCGAGCCGTTCGACGAGGTGGTGGAGCTGCCCACCGAGATTTTCTGCTTCACGCTGGAGGAGCTGCCGCGCAAAGCGGTCGCTCGACACGCCCTGCAATACGCCGAACTGTTAGCAGGAACCGAAATCCGCAACGAGGTGAACCTATGAATATCATACGCGATGTTATCAAGCCCATCAGCAAGGGTATGAAGATCACGCTGCGCCACTTCCTGGAGCCGAAAGACACGGTCTCCTACCCCGAACAGCGCAAGGAGCAGTTCTCGCGCACGCGCTGGCGGCATGTGCTGCTGCGCTATGAGAACGGCTTGGAGCGGTGTATCGGCTGCTCGCTCTGCGCGGGGGCGTGTCCCGTGCGCTGTATCTATGTGGAAGCCGCCGAGAACACCGACGAAGCGCGCTACTCGCCCGGCGAACGCTATGCCAAGCGATACGAGATTAACCTGCTGCGGTGCATCTACTGTGGCTACTGCCAAGACGCCTGCCCGACGGGTGCGATTGTGCTGCGCGAGGACTACGAACTGGCGGACTACACGCGCGAAGCGTTCATCGCCACGAAAGAGATGCTGCTGGAGCCGCTGCCCGTGCGAGACGAGGTGGCAGAGGCAGTGAAGTAGGGCGACGCCCCCCCCCACCTCGCCAACGCAAGCATAGGTGCAACGCTATTCGCGGCGTTGCGCTCTACAGCGCCATCATCCCGCCGACGAACTCACCTCATCACCTCGTAGCGGGCGCGGCCCCCCCCCGACACACCACAAACCCTCGTAGCGGCGGCCGGCCCCCCACCGCACCCCTCCGGTCCGCGGGGTAGCCCCCCCCCACAGAAACCAAACAGCGGCGCGGGGGGCCCCCGACCCGCGCGACCCACCCCTGACGGG